>JABDRH010000274.1 GCA_013041835.1 Desulfatitalea sp.
GCCTTACGCCAATGGGCATATTCATATCGGTACGGCCCTGAACAAGATATTAAAGGATTTTATCGTGCGTTCCCGGCAAATGGCCGGATATGATGCGGTCTATGTGCCAGGCTGGGATTGCCACGGCCTGCCCATCGAACATAATGTGGAAAAGGAGCTCGGTTCGCGCAAAAACGATATGAGCCAGGCTCAGATCCGACGGCATTGCCGTTCCTATGCCGAGAAATTCATCGACATCCAGCGCGATGAGTTCAAGCGCCTGGGCGTGCAAGGGGATTGGCAAGATCCTTATCTGACCATGGACTACGCCTACGAGGCGGTTATCGCCCGGGAGTGCTGCAAATTCGCTTTGAACGGGGGGCTCAAGCGCAGCAAGAAGCCTATTTATTGGTGCAATAGTTGCCGTACCGCCCTGGCTGAGGCCGAAATCGAATACAAGGACGATGTGTCGCCTTCCATCTATGTCAAATTCCCCATGATCGACGATCTGTCCGATCTGCTTGCCGCGCTGGCCGGAAAAGAGGTCTTCGTGGTGATCTGGACCACGACCCCCTGGACCCTGCCGGCCAACCTGGCCGTGGCCCTGCACCCCGAATACGAGTACGCGGCCGTTGATGCCGGTGACCAGGGCGTGCTTATCCTGGCCAGCGAGCTGGTGGAATCTTGCATGGCTGCTTTCGGCATCGAAGTGTATACGGTCTTGGGCACGCTGTCGGCCGGGTCGATGGAGAAAAAGCGCTGCCGCCACCCGCTCTACGATCGTGAGTCGCTGCTCGTGCTGGGCGATCATGTGACGCTGGAGGCCGGCACGGGTTGTGTCCACACGGCGCCGGGGCATGGCCGGGAGGATCACGAGGTGGGGCTTCGGTATGGTCTGGACGTCTATTCGCCGGTGGATGATCGGGGTTGTTTTACCGACGATGCCGGTTTGTTCAGTGGGCAGTTCGTGTTCAAAGCCAATGCACCCATCACCCAAGCGGTCGAGGACAAAGGATTGCTGCTGGCCAAGGCGTCCATCACCCATGCGTATCCCCACTGCTGGCGCTGCAAGCAGCCGGTGATCTTTCGCGCCACTGCCCAGTGGTTTATTTCCATGGTGCATAACGACCTGCGCCGCAACGCGCTGCAGGCCATCGACGCGGTACAGTGGATTCCCCACTGGGGCCGGGAACGCATTTACGGCATGATCGAAAACCGTCCGGACTGGTGCGTCTCCCGTCAGCGCGCCTGGGGCGTGCCCATTACGGTGTTTACTTGCCGCGCCTGCAGAACGCCTTTTATGACGCCGGAATTGATGACGGCCATTTACGATCTGTTTGCCGAACACGGTGCGGACGCCTGGTTCGACGATGATGCCGATCGTCTTTTGCCGGCTGATGCGGCTTGCGACCAATGCGGCGGGACCGCTTTTGATCGGGAGACCGATATCCTGGACGTCTGGTTCGATTCCGGTGTCAGCCACACCGCCGTTTTAGAGGCCCGCGACAACCTGCACTGGCCGGCCGAACTCTACCTGGAAGGTTCCGATCAGCATCGCGGTTGGTTTCACAGCTCGCTGCTCACTGCGGTCGGTTTGCGCCAGGCCGCTCCGTACAAAGCAGTACTGACGCATGGGTTCGTGGTGGACGCCGAGGGCAGGAAGCAGTCCAAGTCGATGGGCAATGTCACTGCCCCCAAAGAGGTGATCGACCGGTATGGCGCAGAAATTTTACGTTTATGGGTGGCGGCTTCGGACTATCGCGATGATATCCGCATTTCCGACAAGATTCTCAAGCAGTTGACCGATGCGTACCGGCGCATCCGCAACACCAGCCGCTTTTTGCTGGGCAACTTGAGCGATTTCGATCCCGAACTGCACACCGTGGCGCTGACGCGCATGACGGCCCTGGACCGTTACGCCCTGCACAGCCTCCAGGAGCTGATCGCCAAAGCCCGAAAAGCGTACGACATGTTCGAGTTTCACACGTTTTACCATGCCTTGCACAATTACTGCACCTTGGATTTGTCCGCCTTTTATCTCGACATTCTCAAGGACCGCCTTTATACTTCGCCGCCCGATTCAGTCGAACGGCGCAGCGCCCAGACTGCTTTGTATCGCATCGCCCGCGATCTGGCCCGTCTCATGGCGCCCATCATGGTCTTCACCGCCGAGGAGATCTGGCGCCACCTGCCGGGAAAGGCGGAAGAAGAGAGTATTCACCTGACCCTGATGCCGCAAGTCGATGATACATTGCGGGATGCGGAACTGGCCGCCCAATGGCAAACGGTGAAGCTGGTGCGCGCGGAAGTAACCAAAGCGTTGGAGACAGCCCGCAGCGGCAAGCACATCGGCCATTCACTGCAGGCGCAAGTACTGCTGGGGTTGACGGAACCGGTTTACGATAGCCTTGCGCCGATGAAAGACGAGCTGCGCGCCATATTGATCGTGTCCAAGGTCGAACTACAACGCGGCCTTCTCGAAGGCGCCACCGGCAGTGAGGATGCACCTGAGGTTTCGGTCAAGGTCATGCCC
>JABDRH010000282.1 GCA_013041835.1 Desulfatitalea sp.
GTAGGGCAGGGCTTGGCCCAGCAGTTCGGCCATGGCCTGCTCGTAGCGGGCCGGCCGGGGTGGTAAAATCGCCGTGTCGCGGCACAGGCGTAGGGCCCGGCCCAGGGGCATGTCCTTGCGCACGCCGGCCTGGTAGGCCTCTTCGCTCATGTCGTACACCGTGGCCCGTGCGGCGCCCTCGGGGGCGATGATCACCGGCCGGCCCGCCAGGCGCCGGTCCAGGCGCCGCTCCACGGCTACGGCGAAATCGGCGACGTTGATGTGGATGATGCTTCTGTCCATTGTCCGTTGGTCCGTTAGCCCGTTGTTCGTGGTTTGTTGGTGGCGGGTTGATGGGGTGACGTGGCGGGAACACTTGGGTGTGTTGAAACCGTATCGCCTCATCAACGCGGCAGCGATAGCTGCCGCATCAGCAGTTGGGCATTTTTCGGCGCTTGCGCCCGTACATGGTTATTGAAAAAGGCGATGCCCTCGTGCGCTTGCGCGGTCATGCGGGGGATGGTTTCTTGGCTCCATTGCCGCAGTTGATCGGGGCTGTAGAGGTAGTCGAACTGCTTTTGCATGTCGCCCGAGCGCCAGCCCCGGGCGTTGCGGCCGTGGAAACGCAGGTAGATCAGATCCGGGTTGGTCACCACCTCCAGGGTGGGGAACAGGTAGGGCAGGTCGGGCGCATCCACCGTCACCAGGGTCACCCGGCGCCGTTCCAACTCGGCAAACACGCGATCTTCGGCCCACGAGCGGTGGCGAAATTCCACCGCCACGGGCAGGCCGGCCAGTTCGTCCAGCAGCAGGGCCAGGTAACGCCGGTGGTCCGGACTGCGGTCGAAACCGGGCGGCAGTTGGATCAGCAGCGCCGCCATGCGGCCGGCCTGCACCAGGGGGGCGATGCCCTCGCGAAAGCGCGCCACCTGGCCGCGCCAGCCGTTGGGGTCGATTTCGTGGGTCATGGTGCGGGTCAGTTTCAGGGCGAAATCAAAATCCGCCGGCACCTTGGGCAGCATGCGCGCCATGGCCGGCGCCTTGGGCATCTGGTACCAGGTGTAGTTCAGCTCGGTGATGGAGAAGTGCCGGGCATAGACCGGCAGCATCTCCCGGGCCGCGGTGCCCGGCGGGTAGAACCCGGCATCGCCCCATTCGGGGTAGGCGTAGCCGCTGGTGCCGACGCGCAGACGGCCGGCGGGGCAGGGGATGGTGGCGGTTGTCTTCATTGTCATATCGTTGCCTCCGCTGCCCGGCGGGGAGAAGGGCCCTTATGATGCCATCACCCGCTGGACGCCCACCACCTTGCCCTGCACCAGCACGTCGTCGAAGCTGTAGAACATGGGCTTGAAGGCGGGGTTCGCCGGGCGAAGCTCAACGCGCTTTTTACGCAGGAAGAAGCGTTTGACCGTGGCCTCCTCGTCATGCACCAGGGCCACCACGATTTCCCCGTTGTGGGCGAACTGGCGCGGGGTGCAGATGGCGATGTCGCCGTCCAGGATGGCGGCGTCGCGCATGGAGTCACCCTTGACGCGCAGGGCGAACAGGTGTGGCTCCTTGTAAAGCCCTGTATCCAGGACCACGGTGCCGTCCCACTCCTGCTGCGCATACATGGGCAGGCCGGCGGTGACGCGGCCGATAATGGGCACTTCGCACGAGCGGTGCAGGGCGGCCGGCTGGCGCGCCGAATTGAGCAGATGGATGGTGCGGCTGTAGTGGCCGTGGCGTTTGAGGTATCCCTTCTCTTCCAGGATGCGGATACCCTGGGCCACCGCCGCATGGCTGATGCCCAGGTCGGCGGCGGCCTGCCGCAGGCTGGGGGCGCGGCCGTCCCGGTCGATGGCCGCGGACAGGTACTCGAAAAGCTGCTGCTGTCGGGCGGTGAGTTGGGCAAGCATGGTGGCTTCCTTTTCCCCTTGGTCCGTGACCCGTTTTTCCGTATAGTGAGAGGGCGGCGTGGACCAACGCATTTTTGAAGGTTGTGTTTCGATCTTTTCGAAATTATGGGTCGGATTAATGTAAATGTCAATGTAAATATTTTACAAAGTTTAATTTTTTTGTACATACTTTTATTTCACATTTGAAATGTGTCGCATGATGGTGCTACTCAGAGCGCCTATGGCCAAAAACAAACACTTGATGCGTCAGTGCCAACCGTTTCCAAAAAACACGCTTGCCTTTCTCTACCTGATTGATCATGAAAGGCACCAGGGGCCGGAAGGTCCGTTCGGTTCAGCAGGCGCTGATCATCAAGTGATGCCTGCGGCCCCGACGTGCAATGCCTGAAAAATTCAATGGATGCGCGTGGAAAAGCGTTTCGGAGGCTGATGAACGATCAAGTTGGCGGAAGATTTCTTGCGGCCGGGTGTTTGTTATAAGAAAAGCGGTACCGGATTGAGGTCACTTTCTAAGAGCCGTCTGCCGACCCAACCCATTGCACGGGGAACCGAATAAAGCCGTCCAGGCCCCAAGCGCGGCCAGAAATGGCGCAATCCCGGAACCATGACATGGACGACATGCAAACCGATATCCGGCCGTGTTTTATTGACGACCATGACTTCCAGGCCTGCGTGAACAAGACGTTCCACGCAGCATTCAATATCTGTTTTTAGATCGGGGCCCCCCAAGTGGGGGAAGGCATCCGGCGGTTCCGGTCCTGCATCCTTGAGAGGGAACAGGAAATCAAGGGTCGGAAGTTCGGACATGTCCCACGGGGCCTGAAGTTTGCCCGTTGGGTCGAAGAGCTGATTGACTTCGGTCAGGGCGCGCTGCACCGCGAGATGCGCGTCCAAATGACAGCCGAATCCGATGGTGAAGCGTTTGTCACGGGCGTGATGGGCAAGGGCGGCATAGACGGGAATGCTCAGATCATGGGTCAGGTCCAGCACCCATAGATTCCAGCCCATCCGGGCATATTCGTATTTCAGGCTATTAAAATAGCCGTCCCGGAAACCTGCCAGGTCGATCTCAGGCCTTGGCAGTTTATTATACCACCAGATCGCCACGGCATCGCGTTCGACAAGTTCGAGAATTCCCTGGAGTACGGCTTCTTCTAGACAGTTTCCCGCAGCTGCGCCATTGGGATTGTGGGTGCCGTACATCGATCCGCTTTCCGGAGGCGCCTCCGCGTAACAATATGACAGGGGGACATAGCGTTTGCGGTTCCGGCTCAGGGTCCAGGCAGGCGTCCAGTCGATCGCCGTATGCACGTCGAACGGCGAGGGTATCCATTTCCTTCGGTCACGGGTTAGAGCGTTGAGGGTGTCACGGTTTTCGAACTGACTGTCACTGAAGTTTTGAAGACCATTGAAATGTACCGCATCCGGGCCAAGTTCGACCATGCTAGCCCGGACAACGGCTTCGTCGCCCTGGCAGATCCCGCTGAAACGTTCGAGGGCTTCACATAACGCGCTTGCCTTTGCCTGATCCGGGTTGATGCCTTTACCCGAACACATTTTATTAAAAACATTGGTGTGCGGCACACCGTCTTTCGGGCATACAAGGTAACCGGATGCATACACCACCCGACGTCCGGCGTGACGCCCGGTCATGGGCTCAAGATAGGTCACTGCGCCGGTAAGGGGGCTGA
>JABDRH010000287.1 GCA_013041835.1 Desulfatitalea sp.
GGCAAGTGTTTAATTTTTTTTGTTTTTTTCTGGTTTTTTGCTTGACAAACATATCAGTGTGATATATATTAGAGGTAACAATGGGGATCGGCCAGGGTCCCCGATAAACCCAAACGCAAGGAAAGGATGAAAAATGGACATTATCATCAAAGAGACCGGCGAAGTCGAGGAGCTCCGTATTATTGACCGTAAAAACGGTGTTAATTGGGCAGGTGATTTGGTCGGTAATCACACAATCGACGCGGACTGTGAAGAGGACGAGGACGGCATCATGATTATGGATCTTAGGACCCACCAATGGTGGGATAATTTGACAACTACGCTACAGGCGGCGGAAGATCGATTTTGGGAGATGATAAAGGATATTCCGGGATCAGAGTGTGAACCCGGTACGCCATATCATGAGTTAATGGAGCAATTCAACGAACGCGATGGTGACCTTGAGGACCAACCGTCGCTTATCCATGCGATATGTGACGGTTACCAAAACCGCTGATTGAACAACCAAGGCAGCCCCGCTTCGGCGGGGCTATAAAACTGAGAAAACAAAAAAAGAGGCTTTTGTGTGAGGTTAGTCTAATGATGGCCGATCAGATTTTGGAAATTCGTCGATTGTTAAAGTGGAAGGTATTTGAAATTTATGCGCCGCCACGCGCAATGGAGATCGTTTCAGATCCTTGGCAGCGCAGCCATACTATTTATTTGCCCCAGCCCGACGACGATTGGCGAGATATCGAATATTTGCATGAGCTCGCCCATAGTTACTTAGCCGAAACGGTGCATCCGTTACTTGGTACGGCATATTTCGCTAAAGGCACACCACAGAAATGGATTGACCGTTTTGAGTGGCCAAAACGGACGGCGGCAGACTGGTTCGCCGATGATTTGTTGATTCGTTGGTGCCCAGACGAGGAGCGCGAGGAGATTGCCGAGCATGTTGAGCTGATGGCTAACGCAAAATCTTTTACTGATCAATTTTTGAAATTTGGCGCAGGGCTCATGTTCGCCCAGGCGGTACAATACCGGGTTGCCCATCCTCCTGTTCCCCGCGAAGTTGCCCCCGTCGTCGAAATTTTACGGGGAATTCGGCCGAATAATCCGAGCCTGCGAAATATGCGCCGATTGATAAATCGTTTGGCGACACTTACAACGGCTCATCAACTCATCGTTGTAAGTGAGCCAAATAATTTTGACGTTTGGGGAATTGATGACAACTGAAAACGATAGGCGGGTGAACCGCATCCGTAGATACCTGGGTTGCAAAACCGATGAAGAACTCGCGGAAAAAATTGCTACATACCAACCGAATGTTTCAAGGTGGCGTCGCAACGGTTTCCACAAATCAACGTCAATTCTGATTGACTGCCTTTTGGATGTAATAAAAATTTTGAAAAAACAAATTTAAGGGGAAAAATAATCATGAGTCGTTATCCGAATCAACGAACCAAGGATATAATTACCAACGCCATGTGTGAAATATTTGATGTCGCTGCTCCCTGGCCTTATCCTGATCGCGATGACGATGACGAACTCCGATATTATGACGAGAGGATGGTGGCTTATCGCCGTAAATTGTTGATAATTGCCTTCCGCCAAATGTTGGAAGAGTTGGATAATAATTTTAATGTTGTCGACTCTGTGATCATCGAGTCGAGCTTATTAACGTTGATCGAGAGACGTTGGGAGAAACGAGACCCCCTACCCAAATACAACGACTGGGAAGAGCGGCGGAAACACCTAGAAATGTGGATGACAGACCACTGTGGCGAAATGCTGAAGCGGTTTGGCGAAGATTTTGAAAATGAAGATAGGCAAATCATCGAGGAATGTGTTCAACGGTTGGTTCATCGGCGGATTTCGGATTGATCTGCTGTTCTTTTTCTAAAGGACAGGCCCCCTTCTCCCCTCTGCCCCAAAGGGGCAACCGGTGTCATTCCGCGACCAACTCAAAACGGGAGCAACTCAACATCGGAATCGATTGTCGGTAATCCAAAAAGTTCTCGGTCAACGTTGCGCTTAATGAACGGAGCGACCCTTTTAACCAACGTCTCCAAATCACATTTATATTGATCAAGGAAATAAGCACCAATCAAAATTGTGCCCCGCAGCCCTATGCTTTCTTCCTCGGACAGCTGCTTCTCGATAATTTGATCACCTACGGCAACCGGGAGTCCGAACAAGGCCCTATCATAGGGCCGGGTCAAAAATGAATCTAACATATTCATTAAACACATCCATTCTCCGTTGTGCAGATATTCCCGTCTAAAATATGTCCCAACCAAAACTTTTTTCCGTGTGTCTTTTCTTGATTTAGTGTGCCGTGCTTTGTTTTCAGCGTTGACGATGCGGGCTTTCAATTGCGCCTCGCGTGATTTCAGAGACTCAATAGATTTTTTCATCACGTTCCCATCCCAATATTTTTAAACCGGCAACCAACGCTTTTCTAATTCGATTCGAGGTCGAACTCAGCGCCTAAAGACCTATGCTTTTGAAATTCTTTTTTTTTAAGTTTGGATTTTTCCACCGTTATCGTTAACGCATCTGGGTTGTCAAATCCGAACTTCACGGCTTCATTTTTGGCCATTTCGGTCAAAATTGCCTTGGCATCCACTTTTGGTACATTCTCAACCGATATTTGACGCCGGCGGTTTTTGGCGCGGTCCTCGATATTAATTGTATACGCGCTGTTATCAATGTAGTGGTGCGCCTTATCCAAGGTTCGTGTCAGATACGCCTGCCGGTTTTTTTCGCCTTTATGAGACCCCCAATCGGACCTTTCGTTGGCTATCCGGTCCACGATTTCATAATCCGGCACGTCCCGGCGCATCAATGCCATGGCGTAAGCAAGGTCTTGCTCTGATTCTTTGATTTTTCCTTTTGCATCCAAGCCTTTGAAATAGTCATCGCGTGTCGGCAAAACGGCCGAATTTACTTTGTAAGGCGTTCGGTCGGCAGGAGGGATTTCCAGGCTTGGCTTTTGGGCTGGCTCGATGAGTGGGATTTGCGCCTGTTTGGCCCAATCCACCCATATGATTTTCGCCAGTGGATAACCCCCATCTTTTTCGTATTTGTCTTTTCGGTTTCTAAACCCCGGACATCGGCCCCATCGGCGCTTTGGGCTTGCGCCGGGGTCCGAGCGCATGACACGCAGCCAATGCGATTTTTCCGAATTATCCACAGGCCTGGATGATTTAATCCACACTTGGTAATTGCCAGGGCTAGTTTCAACCACCAAGCGGCCCGGCTTAAAGCTGCCATCGCGTTTGTGACATGCGTTTAGATGCTTTTCATCCAGGTCATCGTGCATTATGAAATACGGCTCTTTATCAACGGTCGGGCGTATGAAGATGTGTCGCCCTTGAGCATTCATTGCCTTGAGGTACCCGATGTTTTTTTCGGCGAGCCAAACGGCGGCTTCTTTGTCGTTTTGGCTATCACGGAAAACGCCGATTTCGTATTCACCGAAAAACTTTTCAAGCTTACCGAAAACCTTTTCCATTCCTTTTTGATTTTCAGAGGGACGGCTATCTGCAATCCCATGTTTTTTTTCAGCAGTCACATGGTTTTTAGTTTTTTCTTGGTTTTCGCCATCGCAATGAACGACACGATAAATCGAGTTACTGGAGTTACATTCATTTACGGTGCCAAATTGTACCCAATTTTTTTGATGCTGGTTCTGCCGCTCTGTTTCGTAACGAACCCAAAGACAATATTTGCCGTCCGGTTTTTGCAATACAAAGCGGCCCGGTCGCCAATTACCATTAGATCGATGGTCGTTGAGGTCGTCTTCGGAAAGGTCATCATGAATGGAATAAAATGATCTTACGTCCTCGGCAGGCCCAATGAATATATCCTCGTCTGGATCCAAGGCACACATGGTGATATCGATTGCGTCTGGAAGAATTGTATTGATATCCCCATCATTCATGGTACCGTATCGTTGCCAACCGTGGAAATACATGGACAATTTATTGTTAAGATCTTTCACGAACCCTCCTTTGAGGATCTCACAATTTTTCTATGGTTTCTTTTGGCTTTGAGGTATTCGATGACTTATCTTCCGGTGAAAGCCCGAACAAGGCACGGTCGGCAGGCTTTTTCAGGTAGCCGGCCTTGTTCATCGTGTCGGCAACAGACTTCAGATTGTTGTCGGATTCGGCACGTTCCAAATAATACTTGCCGATGATTTTGATCATCGCGTTCCTCTGCTTTTTGGCCTCATCCTTAACCCGCCGTTCCTCGATAGCTATCTGTTCCTGTATTTTTGTGATTTGGTCCTTCAACTTATCTAGTTTTTTGCTCAAAATACCACCTCCATTAAATGATTATACGACATAGATTTTTGATAAACCAAGAATACAGAGAAAACAAGCAAAAATGCAATACCGATCTCACCCGTTGACACGCAACCGCAAAATAAAATAAAAGATAGGATACCTTAGCGCTGCGCAGCAGCGCCCACACGAGGAGCGCAGCGACCGAAGTGCGCACTTATACAAACCTGCGGTTTGTAAGTGCGCTCGCCGCCCAAGTGGCCGTTTTGAAAGGCATTATCAACATATGGCGGACTACAGACTACATGCCAATGTCATTACCCGATCCAAAGGCGCAAGCGGGGTTGCCGCCGCCGCGTACCGATCCTGCGCCATAATTCGTGATGATCGTCAAGGTATCACATTCGATTATTCGAAAAAAAAAGGTCTTGCGCACTCAGAAATTTTGGCGCCATCGAACGCCCAGCCCTGGATGCTGGACCGAGAAAAGCTTTGGAACCACATCGAGAAAATAGAAACCCGCAAAAACTCACAGATCTCCAGAGAGATACAACTATCGCTTCCCGTAGAGTTGACATTGGAACAAAACATCGAATGCGCCAGGGAATTTATCATCAACACATATGTGAAAAATGGCATGATCGCCGATTTCAACATCCACATGAACGATGCAAACAACCCGCATGCCCATGTGATGTTGACCATGCGCAAAATAGAAGGGGATGGCTTCGGTGGAAAAAAAGCTGCACGAATCTGGAATGAACGCAAGCTTTTGAAACAATGGCGTGAACGGTGGGCTGAACACCAAAATATACACCTTGCAAAAGCCGGTCTGGATATCCGTGTCGACCACAGATCGTATAAGGATCAAGGGATTGATTTGATTCCACAGATCAAGGTTGGCGCCGCCACTTACGGGGAAAAGCCGCTCAATCTAGAGCGAGCTGAAAAATACAAAGAAATACTTGAAATAAACGGTCAAAAGATCATCGAGGATCCAGATATCGTTTTAGACGCATTATCAAAAAAACAATCCACATTCACCTATGACGACATTTTAAAATACGTCCACGCCCACAGCGATGAACAGCAATTCTATGATGCTCTAAGTGCGGTTTTAAATAGCAAGTCCATGGTTAAGGTAGAGGAAAAAGAGCACGGGCGCTTCGATCGCTATACCTATAGCGGGCTGATCGAAATCGAACGTCAAATGTATGTCGACACCACACAACTTGACAACCAGCAAAACCATATTGTCGATGACCGGTACATTGATCGAGCACTTGCCAGCAAGTCGCTCTCGAAAGAGCAGGCTGATGTCGTCACACAGACTTGTAAGGGCAAAGACATACATGCAATCGTAGGATACGCCGGCGCCGGTAAAAGTTATACGCTGGATGCAATCAGGCATGCATACGAATCCAAAGGCTATCGCGTAAAAGGAGCGTCGCTTGCCGCTGTTGCTGCGGAAGGATTGCAAGACTCAAGTGGTATTGAATCGGTAACTGTTGCAAAGCTTCTCAATGACTGGCAAAACGGCTATTCAACTATGGACAAAGACAGTGTTCTGGTCATCGACGAAGCTGGAATGTTGGGCACCCGGCAAATGCAAGTCATAGTTCAAAAAATACAAGAGGCAGGCGCGAAACTGATTGTTGTTGGAGACACCAAACAGACGCAAGCCATTGAGGCCGGAGCAGCGTTCAGAGGACTATTAAAATATACATCGGCATCAATACTGAGTGAGATATGGCGGCAGAAAGAGGCTTGGCAACAGAGGGCCACACGCCTGCTCGCCGGAGATGAAAGGAACATTTCTAAAGCGTTTGATCTGTACATGGAGGCAGGGCACATTCATGAGCACTCAACATTCTCGTCGCTCGCGGACGACATGGTTCAAAATTTCGTTAAAAACTACACGGACAAAGAAACGTCCGTGATGATCGCCCACAAAAACGAGACGGTCGACTATCTTAACAGGCTGGCCCGATTTAACTTAAAGGAAAAAACGAGTTACGTCGATGACCGTTCAGTTGATATTCAGACCAGCTCCGGGATCAAACAATTTTCTTCTGGTGATAGAATAATATTCCTAAAGACAGACTCACGATTAGGCTTTAAGAATGGCCAGATCGGAACGATATCCAAGGCCAAGCGAAACGGTATATTAATAGTTGATATGCCTGGAAATGAAAGTGTTGTCGTTGATACGCAGCGCTATGCACATGTTGACTATGGTTATGCGGCAACCGTACACAAAACCCAGGGAGCGACATACGACTGTGTGTCGGTCGCTGCATCCGATGGATATGACCGCCACCTTGCATATGTTGCGGCAAGCCGTCACAGAAAAACATTGAATGTCCATTATAGTACAGACCAATTTGAAAATTATGAAAAATTGAAATGGAAACTGTCCAGGAACGCTGAAAAGGAGTTGCTCCTCGATTATGAAAATATAGAACCGCTGGATAGAGACGCACTGACGAGAAAAACCAAAATGAACGCGACTTTCAATGAGAAGACCAAAAAGGAACTAATCAGCGATTTGGGTGATGGCGTTCTGGACAGGATAAAATACGTTGGAACCGACTATGAAGGGAAAGACCGGTTCACTAGTGACGATTATAAATCGGTAGAGGAAAAGCTATTCAAGAAGGCAAACCAACTTTGCGGTTCGAAGGTGCACGTTGTCGATAAAGAAACAATTAACCAGGTCCTGGAAGACAAACCGGTTTCGAATGAATATCGTCATGTTGTCACCAATGCCATCAATGGTACGGATTTAACCGTTATTGAGCATCAATATGGCGCCGATTACGGTTATGCCGCTCGATTAATCGCCGAAACCTATCGCCGAAAAGGATATATTGTCGAGGGCATCAGCATTGCCGGCATCGGCGCCGAAAATTTTATGGAAGATAGCGGCATCGATAGCGATACAATTGCGAAAAAGCTTTTTATGTGGTCCAAAGGCATCGAACGGCTAAGCGATAAGCACGTTATTTTTATCGAACATGCCAACAATATTGGTACTGAACAGATGGATGAAATATTGACGTATGCCCAAGCAGGCGGCGCAAAAGTTTTGATGTTTGGGGAACATCAAGCTTTGCAATCCATCGGATCAGGAGGAGCCTATCGTGGCATCATCGAATATGGCAAAGGAACACAATTAAAATTACGCCAACAGGGCAAGCTGAAGCCGTGGCAGCAAAAAGCATATGAGTTGATGCAAGGCGATGAGGATCAAATCGAACAGGCCTTTGCATTGTTTTCGCAAAACGGTTGCATACATCGAACCTTTGATCCCGATGCCACAAGAAACGGTCTTGTGCACGATTGGTTCATGGCCGTTAAGCAAACAAATTCGTATAGAGAAAATTTGATGTTGACGGTGTCGAACAAGACTTCTTTTGAGTTAAACGAAAGTGCTCGAAAAAAGCTAAAGGCCGCAGGTTATGTCGATAAAGAGGATCATATAATTGATACAGAACTGGGGAGTCTTAAATTTTCTGCCGGGGATCGTATCATGTTCCTGCGTAAAGAGAATGATATACAGGTAAAAAGCGGCACGTTAGGCACGATCCGCAGCATAGACGGCAGCCGTTTAGTTGTCGCTCTCGATGGAGGTCCTGTCGTTACCGTCGAGTCGCGTATATATGATAGCATTACCTATGGCTACGCCACCAATATATACCGTGGCGCCAACATTCGTGCCAAGAATACCTATGTTTTGGTTGACAAAAGCTTTGACAGACAGATTGCGATGGCCGCTTTGGGTGCCCACAAAAAACAGATAAAAATCTACCACAGTTTTAAAAATCATCAGCAATTTGTCGATTCGGTCACTAGGTCACGCGAGAAAGATCTGGTCGCAGATTACCCGATGCACAAGCAGGTTTACAAACTGTCCGTGAAATTTCAAGCCTACCAGTGGAAATCAACTCACCTTGTGGTCGAGCAAAAAATGAGCGAAGAGGCCTTGAGGCGCCACCTTTCAAAAGAGACGGAAAAATTCATCGTCAAAGAGGCCGGGCGCATGCGCATTGCCATCGATCCGGCCACGACCGTGGCAAAGGTCGAAAAATTGGACAGAGACCAAGCCCTGGGCTTTTTGCACGAGAAAAACAACGATCGAAACGCACGTATTGACAGGGGGGTATGATGCACAATGTGTTTTTAGCCGTATTTGCAAGCGCTGCTGTTCTTGCACTGCTCACACTGATCTTTCGGACCTTTCGAAAATCAAGAAGGGCTCGCCGGCACAGGAAATACATCCGAAAATCTGTTGAGCTGGTCAAAATGTTTCGGTCGTGGGGGACGGGTGCCGAAGCGCGGATATTTGGATATCTGCGAAAGGTTAACCCCATGGTGTTTGAGGAGCTTGTTTTGACCTGCCTTGAAAATGCCGGGGTGGTGGTTAAACGAAACCGACGCTATACCGGAGATGGTGGCGTTGATGGTATTTTCTATCTCGATGATGTTTGCTGGCTGGTACAGGCAAAACGATATTCGTCCGCCATCAATCCGGCGCATGTTCGGGCCTTCGTCAAAAAATGCAACGGCCGGCCCGGCATGTTCATACATACTGGACGTACGGGCTCGAAATCATATTCTTACTTGGAGCAAAATGTTGTATTGGTAAGTGGTAATAGGCTCATCACATTTATTCTAGGCAGTCCCCTGGAAGTTTTACGGCGTTGATCACAAATGGCCCCCTGGTTGCACAAAGGGCGGAATATCACTTCGATGCCGGGCAGGTCCGGGCGGGGGACCTCCTGATCGTTTGACCTTGGCGCTTGCCTTTCCGAAAGTCCCAGGGGGGAACGGGATTTTTATCCTGCCAAAGGCCGAAACCCCCAGCCTTGGCCGTTTTCTCCGCTTGGGCATAGTCCGAGTCCGAGGAATACTGCCGATAATGCCACGCCAGCCCGGCCCTAAGTAGCTCCAGATTGAGTGATCGGCCGTCGTCCAAAAGCACGACGGCCACGGTCCGGCCATACCGGTCAGTGTCCTTAGGTAGGATCCGGACGGTTTTTCCGAAACAGGCATCCGACGTAAAAGTCTTGGCTTTCTGGCCATAGTCTTGTTTTTTCTCGGGGCAATCGATTCCGTGGAGGCGGATTTTTGTTTGCTTGGTTCCTTGGAGAACTGTGATCGTATCCCCATCGGCAACCCCTACCACCTTGGCCGTCCACGGCTGGGCGGCGGCCGGCAGCACTAGCAGCCAAAGCAGAGACAGGATTGCCACCGTTGAAAATTTGAAAGTGTTTTGTGTTGCCAGTTTTTTGGCCCTCTTTGCAGGGATTTCAGGAGATGAGTTGTTTGGCCCAGGCCGGCACAGGATCGGCCCTCATCTCAAAAGCACCGTTTTCCATCACCACGATTTGCCGAAATCTATCTTTTTCCGAAGAATTATCCAGAATCCACGCTGCATCTACTATTGTCAGGGCGGTTTTAATGTGTTTGATGGTCCTTGGGATACGAGAATGGATTTTGTCCGGAGGCACACCATGGCCGCCTTCGGTTGTGCGTTGATGGACCCTGGCCTCGTTCAAGCTGGGATCGAACAAATGGATGTAGACCAGGATGACGCGATATCCCAGACTTTTTGCTTTGGCGATGAAATCGATCTTTGATGGGTGGGAAAAAACGGTTTCAAAACAAAACGATGCGCCTTGATCGAGCAACTCATTCCTGATGGTTTCCACGATTGCCGCGGCGTCATAACTCGATTTTTCGGGATTCTTCGGGTCGATCTCCTTGGCGATCAGATCCGCATTGACAAACTTGATGCCGGAATCCGCTAAATAATGTTGGTAGAACGTCGATTTTCCGGATCCGTTCCCCCCGGCCAAAAGCCAAAGTTGTTTTTGATCACCCATCAATACCCGTGAACTCACCGTTCGTGAATTTCCCTGTTCTTCTTTCTCCCGTCAGCGTATTGACCTTGTCGAGAAACCCCGGCCTCTCAGGGCTAGCCTCAAAATAGAACGGAGCGGAAGTGACCGGCTTGTCTGCAAACCCTTGCCTTCTGTCCGCTTCGAGCTTGCCGAACACGGTATCCGAATCGACGGCTGTGGTTTGCATAGGTTCCACCCGCAGCCGCTTCAGACCCTGAAGTACTGCGAAGGCGTCTTTTATATCGACTACCGAAGAAACAAGCCTCCCCAGAGTCGCCCAATATTCGATTTGATGCGGAATGGATCGGCGTTGCACCGTACAAACCGATTTTGCCTGGGAAACCAGCTCCGCATCCAGTCTTATTGATTTTGTCGCCATAATGAACCGTCCGAGGGTTTTGGTTTGCAGCGCACAGCATCATTTTGATGCTATATACCACAATTGCAACTTTTTGCGATATTGTCAAGGGGATTGATTATTTTAGGGTCTATAGTGGTGTAGTGGTGTAGTGGTGTGTTTATTATCGGGTCGATGTGGTTTCTTGGAATGTATGGGGCCATGCCGCGGAAGGGCTGCGGCACCGGGCTCTGCCAGGGCTCCGCTTCGCTCCGATCCCGCAGCTTAGGCTGCGGGATTGGCCCCTGAGGACCGGGGCCACCCTTCTGATCCCTTGGCCTTTCGCCGTCTCGGCGACCATTCCATGGAGGTAGGGAACGCTTCGCTGATCTATTTGATGAAAAGAGGAAAGGAACGATCCCGGCCGATAGGGCCGGCCCGGATCTGGTCTTGCGCTCTGCACAGACCAGGCAAGGCACTTTTTGCCGGCGTGTAACGGGCGGCAATTGCTGGCGGGCAGTGATAGACGGCCAAAATGCGGCCGACTATCACTGCCCGCTTTTGTTTGCCGCCCGTTACACACCTTTTGCTTGTGCCTTGCCTGGACTGTGCAGAGCGCATTTTATCAGGGCCTCTATAGAGTTTTAGGGGTGTAGTGGTATTTTGCGGGTTGTGGAGAAAGGGGGGGTGACACCGGTTGCCCCTTTGGGGCAGAGGGGGGAAGGGGAGGGCGGGCAGGGCGGTTTTTTTAGGGTGGATTGTTTGGCAAGTGTTTAATTTTTTT
>JABDRH010000289.1 GCA_013041835.1 Desulfatitalea sp.
ACAACGGCATGGGAGGCCTCGGCTTGATCCTCATGTCCATCATCGCTCCCTTGGCTGCTGTCATCGTTCAGATGGCCATTTCCCGCTCCCGGGAGTACCATGCCGATGCCGTGGGCGCTCGCCTGGCCGGCGGCAGCAACGGATTGGCACGGGCCCTGGAAAAATTGGGCGCCTATAGCCGCCGCCTGCCCATGCAGGCCAATCCCGCCACGGCCCACATGTTTATCGTAAACCCCTTGTCGGGCCGGAGCCTGTCGAGCCTTTTTTCCACCCATCCACCCCTCGAACAACGCGTGGCGCGCCTGCGCGGGGTTCGTACCCCGCCGCCCCCGCCTCAAGGAACCAACGGCGCGCGCCGCCCGGATGCTCGGGCGCAGGGCAAGGCATTTTGGGACAATCTGAAATAGAAAGGAAAAGGCTGATGATGTGGCGGTGTTTGACCTGCCTGCTCCTTTTGCTGCCGGCAATCGGTGCAAAGGGCCATGCCGATTCCGATATTATCCGGGCGGCGCGGGCTCAAATCGGCAAGACCAGGGGCTACGATGCCAGCTATCGGCGCCTCCCGTATCCCAACGGTGACGTCCCCCTGGCCAGCGGCGTGTGCACCGACGTGGTCATCCGCACCTTGCGTGCGGCCCGCGGCATGGATCTGCAGCGGTTGGTGCATGAAGACATGCGTGCCCATTTTAAACACTACCCGGAACATTGGGGCCTCTCGTCACCGGACCCGAATATCGACCACCGGCGAGTGCCCAACCTGCAGGTATTCTTCCAGCGGCAGGGATGGTCCCTGCCGCTTTCCCGAAAACCCGAACGCTTTCACCCTGGCGATCTGGTGACCTGCAATGTGCCGGGCAATCGCCCTCACATCATGATCATAAGCGACAAACGAACCGCCAAAGGCGTGCCGTGGGTGATCCACAACATCGGCGCCGGCGTTCGGGAAGAGAACCGGCTCTTCGAATTTCGACTGACCGGGCATTACAGAATAAGCGCACAGGATTGAGTGCCCAGGACCCGGCACGCCGCACTGGATCTATTTCCATGGCTGCACATAGTCAACTTCGGGTCGTTCGTCATCATCGGCGGTCTGGAAAATCAGCGTCGTGACCGAGGCATGGGCCGGGTAGCCGGTGGGAAAACCAGCCTGGCGCAAGCGTGTCTTGTTTTTGGGAATCAAAGGCCATCCCTTGGCCCACAGAACCGAGAAGGTGACCACATCACCATGGGTCACGGCCACGACTTGGCCGCCGGGATGGTTGAGACGCGCCATAAGTAAAAAGGCGGCCGTACGCCGGAACAAATCGTCGGGCTGTTCGTAGCACGCATCCTGACCCGTATAAATATCGCCGTCCCGGCGGTCGATTTGCACGCTCGGCATGCCCTCGCAGGCCGTGTTGACTTCGTTGATGCGCCTTGAAATATGCAGCTTCAGGCCAGGATGAAACTTCAAAATGGCGAGCGCCGTCTGGCGGGCACGCAACATCGGGCTGGAAAAAACCGCCTCGATGGGCTTGTCGCTGAAGTAGCGCGCCGTTTCCGCGGCCTGACGCCGGCCATTGTCGCTCAACCGAAAGCGCGGCAACCGACCATAGAGGATCCTGCGCGGATTGTGCACCTCGCCATGCCGTACCATATAAACCCGTGTGGGTGCCATCAAACCCTCCACAAAACATGCATCAGTGAAACCACCCGGAGCACATACCATATTTGGATCATCCATAGAACACCTGAAAAGCTGTTGACAAAGCCTCGTCCTGATTTTTATAGTGCCAATAAAATAGCGGGAGCAGGCCGTTTCATGAATCTGACATCGTTCAAACTTGTCGCGGCCGCCGCGCGCAGCACGGCTCGGGCGCAAGGCGGCGAATAGAGCAAAAGCGTCGTACACTTCACGCCACGGGTCGTAGCGGTCGGTCCGTGGCGTTCTTCTTTAAGCCCCGGATCGGAAGCGGCGGTCCGGGGCTTTCGTATGCAAGGAGAAAAGAATGGAACCACAAGACAAACCGTCGATTCAGTTTGCCCGGCGCATGTCCCAGTTGCCACCCTACCTGTTCGGCATGATCAACCAGATGAAGATGGAAAAGCGCTGGCAAGGGGACGATGTCATCGATCTGGGCATGGGCAACCCGGTGGACCCGGCCCCCGAACCCGTCATTTCCAAGCTGGTGGAAGTGGCCAACGATCCCAAGACCCATCGCTACCCGGTTGCCTACGGCATGCGGAACCTGCGTCTGGAGATTGCCAAAACCTACCAAAAGGATTACAACGTCACGCTGGATGCCGATAATGAAGTGCTGTGCACCATTGGTTCCAAGGAGGGGATTTCCCACCTGTGCCTGGCCATCATCGGTCCCGGCGATACGGTGCTGGTGCCGGCACCGGCGTTTCCGGTGCACATATACGCAGCCATCATCGCCGGCGGCAGCGTGCTGCGCATTCCCCTGGAACAGGAGGATATCTTTCTCACGCAGCTAGAGACCATGTGCGCCAACGTCTACCCCCGACCCAAGGTGTTGATTCTCAACTATCCCCATAATCCCACCGGTGTGCTGGGTAGTATGGCGCTGTACGAGCGGGTGGTCTACCTGGCCAAGAAATATCACTTCATGGTGATCCATGACTTTGCCTACAACAAAATCACCTTTGACGGATACACCGCGCCAAGTTTTCTGCAAGTGCCTGGCGCCATGGACGTGGGGGTGGAATTCGGCTCCTTTTCCAAATCGTACAACATGGCCGGTTGGCGCCTGGGCTATTGCGTGGGCAACCAGGAGATCATCAATGGATTGCGCAAAATCAAAGGATACTACGATTACGGCATCTTTTCGGCCATTCAAATCGCGGGAATCGTGGCATTGCGCCACTGTGATGCGGATGTGACCCGTCAGGCGCATATTTACCAAAACCGGCGGGATGTGCTGTGCGAAGGCCTGGAACGTATCGACTGGCCGGTCGATCGCCCCAAGGCCGGCATGTTCGCCTGGGTGAAAATACCGCCGCCCTTTGACCGCATGGGCTCCATGGACTTCTCCATTGAGATGATGAAGCGCGCCAACGTGGCCCTGGCCCCAGGCATCGGCTTCGGCGAAGAAGGTGAAGGCTACCTGCGCATCGCTTTGGTGGAGAACGAACACCGCATCCGGCAGGCCCTGCGCCAGATGAAGCGCGCCATGAAAGAGCTGGAACCGACGCTAACGCAAGGATCATGAAAAAAACAAATTATTAGGGAGGTGCCATGGCGGATGCATTGGCCTTGCTGGCCCTGCTGATCGGTCTGGAACTGGTGCTTGGGGTGGACAACATTTTGGTGATCGCCATATTCGTGGGCCGCCTGCCCGAGGCCCAGCGACAGCGGGCACGGGTAATCGGTTTGGCACTGGCGATGGTAGCGCGCATCGCCCTGCTCGGCCTGGTGGTCTTCCTGGTGGGCATGACCCGGCCCCTGATCGGTTCCTACTCCGCCCGCGACCTGATCCTGCTGGCCGGCGGTCTTTTCCTGCTTTATAAAGCAGTCACTGAAATCCACCATACCATCGCACTGACCGACGAAACGACGCAGGCCGGAAAGGTCGACACCTTCGGCAAGGTCATCGGCCAGATCGTTTTGCTCGACATCGTCTTTTCCATAGACTCGGTCATCACCGCCGTGGGGCTGACCAACCAACTGTGGATCATCATCACCGCTGTTATTCTCTCATTTGCAGGCATTCTCTTCTTCGCCCGGCCCATCGGGGACTTCATCCTGCGCCATCCGGCCCTGAAGATCCTTGCCCTGTCGTTTTTGATCACCATCGGCGTGACCCTTTTCATGGAAGGACTGCACAAACACGTCCCCAAAGCATACATCTATCTGCCCATGGGATTCGCCCTGGCAGTGGAGATACTGCAGATGTGGTACGAGAACAACCGACGCAAGCGGGAGCGCGCCAAAGAAGCATAGGTATTGGTGTGAATTCAAGCCGTTGGAGACGAATTGAGCGGCCATCGCCGCATTACAGATGCAAATCTGTAGCAATGGAACAACGGTATCATTTCCTTTTCCAGTCCGACACTGTTTAAGGCTACCCATGCGCTTGTGGTCGTTGCATCCAAAATATTTAGACGCGAAAGGCTTGGTCGCACTTTGGCGTGAAGGGTTGTTGGCTCAACGGGTATTAGCCGGAAACACAATTGGTTATAGGAATCATCCGCAACTGGAAAGATTTAAAAAAACAGTCAATCCTTTAGGCGCAATCGCTACCTATCTGAGATTTGTCGTAAATGAATCGGAAACTCGCGGATATCGCTTTGATAAAAGCAAGATTAACAACGGAAAGTGGCGTGGCAAAATTCGTGTGACTTCCGGTCAGCTTGATTATGAATTTAAGCATTTACTCAAGAAGATCGAGCAAAGAGATCCGAAACGGTTCGCGGATCAAAAGGGAATCCAAGCGGTAGAGCCCCACCCGATGTTTTCCAAAACACAAGGCGGTACGGCACCCTGGGAGATTATCCCCCCAATGTAGCAAAAACCGGAGGGCTTTAAAGCCAAGTCGTCAAATAACTAAACTCGATTGCGCCGAGTTTGGGTTCATCGGCAAGGCGTATGCCTTGCGTTGCATATCGAGATATGCGGCCTTGTAGGCAACACAACAGACGGACCAAAGATCAAGCAAAGCGGTTTAATTATTTTAATGCCGAGACCCTTAACTCGTGCGAACCCATGGCCACATGTCTTTTGCATCATTGGGGGTGGGGCAGGGGGAAGGGTAACGACCTTTCCCCCTGCTTCTCCCCAACATCCACATGCTGTCTATTACTTTCCAGTATTCTGATGATACAATTCCGGAAGGAACCTTTTTAAATCCTGCATTTCAGTCAACACATGAAGTTTGAAAGCAAACTTGAACGAAGGAAATGGCAAGGACGGATCCGGCTTCTCCGCTGCCATTTTAGGGATTACAAGTGTCGAGCGCAGCTTGATGCCACGCGGCGTTGGTATAGCCTTATGAACGAGCGATGCCACTTTCACTTCATGTTGATTCTCATCTAAAACATACGTGGTCCCGTCCTTTGGATCCGCGTAAAGTTCAGTGTAATACGGCCAAATCATTTCCTTGATCAAAACACGCATCTCGCCACTGGGCGACGTTGTCGTTACAGCATCGAAATGAAGCAGGGGACACCATATCCTGTAGTAATCAGCCATATTGAACATCCAAAATAGCCACATCCTGTATGTAATACCCTCTATTACCTGCTCAACAACGACTTCCTCCATTTCACCACCTGACGCATCGAGCGCGTTGAGCAAATATTCGTGTCCCGTTGGGGCCGGCGCCAGATTTGGGGTGTCAAAAGGCGTTTTCAGGTCCAGTGCAACTGCGTTTGCCGTAAAAGTCAAACAAATCAAGATAGCCAAACTGAGTCTTCGCTTCATACAATACTCCCTCCTGTTTCGATGATTGATATTGAATGCCGCACGCTAGCCGTGGGCTTGCCGCTTTTGGCATAAGCGATTCGACGCATGACCCGCAATGTTCTGGGCCATCTGACCGAACCTTGCCATGAGCGTCCGAAAATTTGCCGCCATTGGGGCTGAAACAACCCCGGGTATCGGAAAACCGCTGTTGTTTGTGGTTGCTGAATCAAATCACAAATCGCTTAAAGAAAAGAACTTTTAGTACATTTCAATCACAACAGCAGCAAAAGGAATGGGGAACATTAGCTTTTTTTGACTTTCTGAACGAAGGCTTAAATAATTGGGTGTTTCTACCCATCCATCAACAGCGCATTGAGATGACAGACAGGAAGTTATCCCATGAATATCCCCCACCGGCGCCAAACGCAGGTTTGGGCTGTCAATAGATTGTCCAAGATTTATTCAAAAGCAAAACTGCCTGGATAAACCTTTTCTCTCTTTTCATTCAGCCGGTGAGGCTGATCATCATAAAGCCTTACTTAAAAGCGTCAAGATCGGTGCTTCCGCTCGTCCTCGAATTAACGGCAAAATGCGAAGCCAAACCGTTAACCGTTAGCGAGATTTTGGTCTCAAGTATTTCTATCGCAATGAAAAGTCAAGTGTTTTTTTACCTCAATGCTGCAAAATCCTGAGGGCTTCAGAGCCGAAACGCCAAGGATGACGCCGTAACATGCTACTGCGAACCCCTGGCGACACAGGATCTGGAGTCCTCCAACGTTTGCAGCATTGGGGTTCACATACAACACACCTTTTTTATGCAACATTGGGGTAAAGGATATCAACAGATAGCCGATATCGTACAAGACGGAGCGGTTTGGTCAAGGGTGAAGCCTGCGGCCTAAGGTTGACGAGGAGAGACGTTTGGAAATCAAACTATCGGATTTGGCGCCGTTTCAGGAAATCTGCAAAAGGATTTGTCTGAATATCCCCAGTGTCTATATTTGGCAATGGGACGACAAGCGGGATATGGCGGTGATGGTGCTTGAGGAGGAAGATGCCGAGATGGTGTTCTACCCGCTGTTCAAGGAGTTCAACCAGCACTGGAACTTTACATCGGCACCGTCTGATTCATCCGGCATCACCCGCTGGGTGGACGCCAATTTCGGGCTGATGCCCGGCCAGGTGATGTTCACCTCTTATCCGCTGTGCAACCTGGTGCTCTGCGTCGCTTGGTGGCCGTGGGGCGGAGACCGCAAGGTCTCCATGCGGATCGGCCTGATTCCCGTCAACAAAGCCAAACTCAGGAAAGGCACCGCTCGCCAGTGCCTCGGCCGCTGGCTGATCATCCAGGAGGATGAGGCGCCCTGAGCAAAAAAATGGCAGGCCAGGAGGGACTCGAACCCCCAAC
>JABDRH010000297.1 GCA_013041835.1 Desulfatitalea sp.
ATTGAAGACCGCGGCATCGATGCCGCCTATTTCTGGGACCGCCTCTTCTATCTGAACTATGCCCAGAGCTATGAAACCGCCCGGGATGAAAATCCGGTGGACTTTCTGACCAGCGGCGTGTTCGCCGCGCATTTCGTCAACACCGTGAGCCAACGCTTCCTGGATGAAATCGTGGAAGGCCGCCACGACTTCATAGCGCCTCACCTGCGCCAGGAGCTGATCAACAAAGTCGGCGCCCGGTGCGCCACCGGCATTCTCAATGCACCCGATCCGGTCTTCGATCCGAAGACCGACGAGTTTCTGCCACACCGTTACGGACCAGCGGATCATATCAAAGCCAAGCGCGTCAACAAGGTACACCTGCAACGCCTGCTGGGCCTGATCGAGGACCCCAAGGCGCCGATTTTCTTCTGGCCCTCGCGCCTGGACCCCATACAAAAGGGGTGTCAACTGCTTTCAGATATTTTTTACACCGTGGTGTCGCGGTACTGGGAAGAAAAGATCGAGTTTGTCTTCGTGTCAGACGGCCCATACCAGGAAGTGTTTCGCAACATCGTCAACCGGCACGGCTTTCACCAGCGTGTGGCGGTGTGTGATTTCAGTGAAGATTTGGAGCATCAGGCCTACGGCGCAGCCGACTTCATCCTCATGCCCTCGCTGTTCGAACCGTGCGGCCTGCCCCAGATGATCGCCCAGAAATACGGCGCCGTGCCGCTGGCCCACAGTACCGGCGGACTCAGCGACACCATCGCCCCGCTCGATGTTGAAAACAACAGCGGCAGTGGTTTTCTGTTTGAAATTTACGACAGCGGCGGCTTGGCATGGGCCATCGACAGCGCCATGGCATTTTATGCGCTGCCCGAAACGATCAAGACGAAACAGATCCGCCGGATCATGCACAACGCCATGGAAACCTTTACCCACGCGGTGAATGCCCGCCAATATATCGAGCTGTACGAAAAGATGCTAGAGAGGCCGTTAATTACTTAGGGCTCGCGCAAAAATAACTTCATATTTTCATGCGCCGATCCATCCCACCCGGCTTCCATGCAGCGGCCCCAGGAAAAACCAATCTTATTGACGTCAGCCGGTCATTTTGCAGGATTGAATCCTAAGGATGGCCCCCCCATGAGCCGCTACATGAAATACGCGTTGAATGAAATCCTGGAACTCGAAGACGGCTTTTGCAACTACAGGGTGCAAAACCGGCACTTTTTGACCGAAGAGATACTCGATGTCACGTGCGTGATCTTCTTTGACGAAGAAGACGCCGAAGCCATGTTGTGGGACTGTGTGGCGCATGATCCGCTTTTCACCATCGACAACCTGCGTTACTTTCTGGCCCATGAATGCATGGAGAACTTCATCTTCAAAATGGACGACCGCCGGGTGGTGCGCGAGACCGCCAAGCACCTTGTCCTGTCATCCTACCGCGTGGTCCTGGAACCCGGCCACGGCTGGGCCGTGGGGGTGGACGAGGCCACCGGCGAGCCCCGGCTGCCCTTGTCCATGGGCATTGAGCCCGATGTGGACAACCTCCTGGCCCAGATCAATCACCTCCTGGACGACCTGGTGGCCGGGCAGCGCAAAAAGTACAATGCCTACGAAACCCAACTCGCCGGCCTCACGGAGGCCGAACAAGCCGACCTGTACGCCCAGGACGCCGGCGGCGGCCTCTGGGACGCCACCGGCGGCGGCCTCATCGACATGATCCAGGCCGCGCCCGGCGCCGTGGTCCGGCTGGTCAAGGCCTTTCCCGGCATTTCAACGAAATACCTCAAGACCCTGCAACGCATCGCACTGATGCCGGCCCGCCTGGGAGCCCTGACCGCCGAGTCCATCATGACCGGCAGCACCGACCCCCTGGAGGCCGAGATCGACGGCATGGTCAAGCCCCTGGTCAACACCTACGAAGAGGCCCTGCGCTACAAAAGCATGCTCGGCGTCCTGTTCACCGACGAACAGACCATGGAACTATTGCAGGATTTTGCCCAGCGGTACTGGGAGGCCACCCATCCCTTGGAGCGCACCGCCATGGGCGCCTCGGCCGCGGCCGACATCGTGGTGACCATCGTGCTGGCGGTCTTTACCGCCGGGGTGGGAGCGGCGGCCAACGTGGCGGCCAAATCGGCGCGGCTCTCGAGGCTGGCCGAACTTTTGGAGAAATTGGCTAAAATGCTAAAGCGGACCGGGCATCGCGAATGGCTGCCGAAAAAGGGACGGCCGGGCGCGATTGCCGATCCCAAAAAGACATCGAAAGGCGCGAAATCGGCCAAAGGCATGCCCGGTGTTGATGACCCGCCGAAAAAAGTGGATGATCTTGTCGACGGTGATGGGAAAAAGGCGGGTGGGGATAAGGGCAAGGACGATGCACCAAAACGGAAACATAAGCCACCCGGCAGCTTGAACGAAGCGGTTGAACGGTTGGCCGACGCCAGAAAGAGGCTGGCCACACAAGGATTCACGCCCAAGTACACCGACAGCCAGTTAAAGGCAATCGCCGCCGAAGGAAAAGTCGACGACAGGTTCGTCGTTCGGTTCATGGAGTCCAGGTTTGACAAAAGCGATGGGCACCTCGGTCTCAAAAAAGACGGCAAGGTAAGCTACTGGTCCACTACCTTCGATCAAATCGAAAACGCCGACAC
>JABDRH010000332.1 GCA_013041835.1 Desulfatitalea sp.
ATAGCATATAATATAGAGTTGCCAGGCTTGTTTTTTTTCTGTTTGTTGCCCAGAAAAGAAAAAAAGTTATTGACACGGAGAGTGATTTCTAGTAGGTTGCATTTATCGCAACAGACTTGAATTAAATGCAAATTGAATGCGCGTTTCGCTCTTTAAACGGTCTCGTATGGCGGGTACTTCTTTCCATGATCAACAGATACTTTCGGCATCCGATATTGTTTCGCAGCAAAATAGACGATGATGACATTTTCTTTTTTCGTGCTGCTGCGCAGCACATGTAAATAGTTCGCCAAAGCCGGGGCTATTGGGCTTTCCACGTGATTTTATTGTTAGTATGAAATTATAACCGGAATGATGTGAACGTATCATCGACCCGAATATTGCCTAAATTCGTGGGTAATACTCTTGGAATGACGCAAAAAAAATGGGGGAGGGTAGAAATGTTGGGTTTTTATCGCAGACATTGGTTCGACATTGGAGGTGTTCTGGCCGTCGTCGTCGGCGTCGTTCTTCTGTTAAAGTGGAAAACGCTGCCATATATTCAGTTGCTTATGGCATTGAATTTTTTTACGTTGCTGCTCCATCAATTCGAGGAATACCGTTGGCCGGGTGGTCTTCCGGGTCAGATGAATGGCGGTCTTCATAAAAGCGACATGCCTGACCGTTACCCGGCCAATCCCCATTCACTGATGCTTCTCAACACCGTCGGTGCTTATCCGTTTTACCTGCTCCCCGTATTTTTTCCGGACGTGATATGGCTCGGCCTGGGGCCGGTACTGCTTGCATTCGCCCAGGTTCCGACGCATGGCCTAATGATGCCAATTAAGCTGAAAACGCTGTATGGCAAAGGATTCATCACAGCGTTTTTTATGTGGTTGCCCATAGGAATACTCTATATCCGCCACATCGTCGCCGAGGGTCTCGTGCGTCCTGCGGACTGGGTTTATGGCGCAATCTACATGTTCCTTTTTGGCGCATTCGTTGTGCAGGGAACCATCCGTATTTTCAGAGACAAACACACTCCCCATCGTTTTGCTCGGAAGCAACTGGGGCGTTGGGGTAATGCATCGTGATAGACGGTACCCAAAATACTAGTATGATAACTCAAGGCAGTTTGAGATAGCTCTGTGGTCCATCTTAGAACCAAGCCCAACTCTTAGCACGCAACTACAAATGAAGGGAGTACAACATGAAGAGTATTAAGAAGATGATGATGAGTGGTTATATTTTTGTTGTTTGCCTCATGATGATAGCAGCGCCTGTCGCCGTATGCGCGAATGATGACGGTGGGCTGGCCGCGACAGTGCCCGCGCCCAGAATGCCGTTGATTGAATCTGTGGAAGATCTTGCGGCATTAACCCACCTGGAGGATTATGAGATGGAATTGGGAGAGACAATCCTTCAAAGGAATATGGTAACCAGTCAGGGATGGGCTATTCTGGGAAATGACCCTGAACTGCAGATGCTCTGGCTTATCCTAGGTAATGAATTGGGCGCACTCTGCTACGCATACGATGACATGCAAGCGATCCCCTTTGGCCCGATGAACCTGATCTCCCTTTACATATCAAAACGATCCGGCAGTGATTACATGTGGCCCTTTTTCAAAGGCGTCACTGTCGCCCAGATCGCGGCTTATGAAATGCCTGAATACTACGAGAGGAAGCTTAATTTCATCCTGTTCCCGAACTGGCGCGGATGGTCAGACGAAGAGCGTTTGACCCTCAAGTTCACCAAGGCGCTGGTTGAAAACCGTTTGTCCGATGAATTGTACCAAGAGGCGCTCGAAGCATGGGGAGAAAAGCGTCTTCTCCGGAACACGACATGGGTTGGATACATCAACTTGTGGTCGTTGGTGGCAAAAGTATCGGATTTGACGTATGACCCCGTGGCGGAGCCGGCACCGTCTATACCCCCAGCGGCTATCGAAAATTTAGGTGCGGTAATGGAAGCAACAAGAATGCGTTTGTTGGATTATTTCTATTCTTTAGGAAATTAACGCAGTCGCAGTTGCAAAGAAAGGTACCGCCTAACGACGATCGATATGCAAGTTGCTATTTATATGCATATCTCTACTGTTAAGTATGGGAGAAGCTTCGATGTCTTCATTGAACAGGAAGAAGCTCTGCATACATCTTTTGGGCGTGCATAACAATCTCTTGACATGGGGAAGATGAAACAGGGCTATTGGTTCGGAGCTTGGTTCTAAGTTGGGCCACAGAGATATTTCAGATAAAATAGACTCGGTATTTAAAAAGCTTTTTTTAATTGTGGAAGCAGGGAAATGCCTGATTGAAAAAGCGGCCATAAGGGGCAGGTGTTGAAAGGCTTGATCAAAACACCTTGAGTTGGACTTAAGCAAGGAGGTGCGTGTATAACATTTTTATGGTCAGGTAGAACGTTTTCATGCCACACAGGATATTGATGCAAAATGAAACCTCGGAAAAGATCTTGACACTCACCCGCGCGTGTATTAACGCTCCACTAAATTCAAACGAATTTCGACGGAATTGAGAGGTACAACTGTGTTGCTCGGGACTATTCATATCAATGCTATCAGAATGCGCGCCCTTATGACTGCAAGATCGCCGAGGTTGCGACCCGTCATGCTCACATGGACCATCGGTGTCTTCGCCGGCCTGTTGGCACTGTTGCCATATAAACCTTCGCCGGCGCAAGCCGCATTTATTGATCCGATAGACAGGCCGGCAATGCAGACCCGACGGGCGACAAGTTCCGTGTTGCTGGATGTGGCAAAAGCCGGTCAAAGATTGGTAGCCGTTGGCGAAAGAGGGATTGTCTTGTTGTCCGATGACGGCGGCGTGACATGGCGGCAGACGCAGGTTCCAACGAGTATGACGCTGACGGCGCTGACCTTCAAGGATGCGAGACTGGGCTGGGTCGTCGGCCATGGTGGTATCCTACTGCAGACACAAGACGGCGGCAAGACGTGGAACAGGCATCTTGACGGGAAAAAAGTAGCGGATATGATCCTGAAAGATGCTCAAGAGAGTGTTGCCAAATCACCGGATAGTAAAACAGCCCAAGCACTGCTTGACAATGCCAGGAACCTGGTTGAACAAGGGGCCATTCATCCCTTTTTGGACATATACTTTCACGATGAAGATAACGGTTTCATCATTGGCGCATACGGTTTGATTTTGCGAACAAAAGATGGTGGAAGAACATGGATGCCATGGCTGTCCAAGGTCGATAATCCCTACATGCTGCATTACTATACTATTTGCGGGAAAGGGACAAAGATCTATATGGCCGGAGAACAAGGTCTTTTCTATCGTTCCTTGGATAGCGGTGATAGCTTCGAGAAGATTGAAACACCTTATGGAGGCAGTTATTTTGCCTCGGTCCTGACCGAAAAGGGCGATGTTGTCATCGCTGGTCTGCAAGGCAATATCTTCAGATCGAAAGACGATGGCATCTCTTTTGAGCAGATCATCGTACCGGATCAAATTACGGTAAACACGATGTGCCTGTTAAGAAACGGTCGGGTATTGGTAATGAACCAATTGGGACAACTTTTGATGCTTCACGATGAAAAACCGGAGGCTTTGTTGCTGCAGCAAAAAGGACCGCCGGCCACCGCATGGGTCGAAATCGATGACGGTTGGCTGGTTTCTGTCGGATTTCAAGGGGTGTTTCGATATTCAGAGCCACTTTCGCTATCGCGATTTGCACTGCAGCGGCAACAAGGAGACAACCAATGAAGTCCGACCCTGGCATTACAGATCATCCGGTGATCAGCGACCTATCTGATTTCAATAAAAACTCAGGCAACATCCTCGAAAGATTGATCTTCAATAACAGGTGGGTCATTGTCATCGTGTGCGTTCTGATAACCTTGTTTTTAGGTCATCAGGCGACAAAGTTGCAGCTTAACGCAAGCTTTGACAAGATGATACCCACCGGGCATCCCTATATCGCCAATTATCTGAAACATGAAAAAGACTTGACCGGTCTGGGCAATGTGGTGCGCATCGGCGTGGCAAACACGCAAGGTTCGATCTATGACAAGGATTATCTGAGTTTAGTCCAAAAAATAAGCGATGAAGTTTACCTGATTGCCGGTGTCGATCGACCCTTCATGAAATCGGTATGGACGCCAAATGTGCGTTACACCGTGGTGACCCAGGAAGGACTGGATGCCGGCCCCGTTATTCCCGAGAGCTATGATGGCTCCGAAGAATCTTTAAAGCAGTTGGCCTTTCGGATTCAAAACTCGGGAGAACTGGGCAAACTGTTTGCCGTCAACGGAAAATCCAGCGTGCTGAGCGTTCCGATTCTGAGTACATACAGCGACGGCAGTCCCGTGGATTACAGCAAACTAGGCGATCGGCTTGAACAAATCAGAGAGAAATATCAAGATGACAAAACCAAGATCTACATCACAGGCTTTGCAAAGATCGTAGGCGATCTCATCGAAGGGCTGAAAGAAGTGGTTTTTTTCTTTTTTCTTTCGATGCTCATTGCCGTAGCCATGGTTTACTGGTACACGCGCTGCATTCGCAGCACGGTGTTGTTGGTTTCGTGCTCGCTGACAGCCGTGATATGGCTATTGGGATTGCTTCCCACCTTGGGGTATAGCCTGGATCCGTATTCCATGCTTGTGCCTTTTTTGGTATTTGCCATCGGAATGAGCCATGGCGCTCAGAAAATGAACGGCATCATGCAAGACATTGGACGGGGCACGCACAAACTGGTGGCTGCCCGTTACACCTTCCGTCGATTATTTCTGGCCGGCCTGATCGCCTTGCTGGCCGACGCGGTTGGATTTGCGGTTCTGCTGATGATCGACATTCAAGTCATTTTGGAATTATGCATTGCAACAAGCATCGGGGTGGCGATCCTCATCTTTACCAATTTGATCCTTTTGCCGGTTCTCTTGTCGTTCACCGGGGTCAGCGCCGAGGCGGCAGCACGGAGCCTGAAAGCGGAAGAAAGTGAAAAAGACGTCAAGACGCTGAATCCCTTATGGAAATTTTTGGGTAACTTCACCCAACGGAAACGGGCCATTATCACAATTAGTGGTGCCGCGATGATTGCCGCGGCGGCTATTTGGGTGGGCCAAGGGCTTAAAATAGGCGATCTTGACGTCGGTGCCCCGGAGTTGCGCCCGGATTCGCGATACAATCGCGACGTTGCCTTCATGACCGAGAACTACGGGGCCAGCAGCGATTTATTCGTGGTCATGATACGCACGCCGGAATGGGGAAGCGCCAATTCAGATATCATGCAACGCATCGATATGCTGGAATGGGAACTAAGAGCGCTGCCCTGCGTGGATTCAACCAATTCGCTGGCGTTGCTCAATCGGCGAATTTATGTGGCCTATAGCGAAGGAAATCCCAAATGGTATGATCTTCCCCGCAACCAAGCCTCGCTGAACAACTTCACGGGCATGGCACCTCGGGAAATATACAATGAAAACTGGTCGTTATCAACCCTGTATGTATACTTGAAGGATCATCGCGCGGACACGCTTTCCGCGGTGGTTGAAACCGTAAAAAACTTTTCCGACAACTATAACATGAACGATGCCAAGTTTTTGATGGCCGCGGGGCCTGCCGGCATTGACGCCGCCACGAACATCGTGGTCAAAAAAGCCTGGCGCCTCATGATCCTGCTGGTTTACGGGGCCGTCATCTTGTTGTGCTTTATCACTTTCAAATCATGGCGGGCGGTTGCCGTCGCCGTATTGCCCTTGATGCTGACCTCGATTCTTGCCGAAGCCTTGATGGTAAGTCTAAATATTGGTGTCAAAGTGGCCACGCTTCCGGTTGTTGCCTTAGGCGTCGGTATCGGCGTGGATTACGCACTATACCTGTTAAGCGTGGTGATGACCCATTTGCGCCAGGGGGCATCGGTCGCGCAGGCCTACATGAAAGCATTGCTATTTATCGGCAAGGTCGTGATGTTGATCGGCGTGACCATGTCCGCTGGTGTTGCGACCTGGATGATGTCATCCATCAAATTTCAGGCGGATATGGGTATTATGCTGTCGTTCATGTTCCTGTGGAATATGTTGGGCGCCCTTATTTTACTGCCGGCGCTGGCGCATTTTTTATTAAAGCCGAAGAAAATATCCACTTAAATTACTGAGATTTTCACATTTCTTATAGCATGGTGCGTGTTGGCGCGGTGAATTTTCAACCCAAAGGAGAAAGAGCTTATGAAAACAAGAATTCGTTTCATACCAATCCTTTTCGTTCTTGGCGTGTTGGCGGTGTCAGGCCTGCAGCCCGTTTTTGCATTAAGGATCGAGACCGGCAACGACGATTTGGAAGTACGATGGGACAACAATCTAAAGTACAGTGCAATGTTTCGGGTGGCGTCAAAAATAGATGAGCTTACACTTGAAGATGCGGCAGGCACCAACAGCCCCCTGAGCTCGGACGACGGAAACCGCAATTTTGACCCAGGGCTGGTTTCCAACCGCGTTAGCCTTCTTTCCGAGTTTGACATCGGGTACAAAAGGATGATCGGCATACGCTTAAGCGGCGCCGCATGGTATGACCATGTGTACAATCAATCCAACGACCATGACGCGCCCGGAAGAAGCAACACCCTTTCGGTGCCATACGATGAGTTTCTCGAGACCACTGAAAAACTTCATGGCCGGGACGCCGAACTGCTCGATTACTTTGCATGGATCAGCGCGCCGCTGGGCAACACGGGCATGCGCGGGTCCATGAAGGCCGGGCAACACGCCTTGCTGTGGGGCGAGGCCCTTTTTTTCAGCGGAAACGCCATCGCCGGATTACAGGGGCCTGTGGATTTGATCAAGGGGCTTTCAGTGCCGGCCAGCCAGGCCAAAGAAATCATAAGACCGGTTGAGCAGGTATCCGCGCAGTTGTCGGTCACCCCCACCGTCGCGCTGGTCGGCTACTACCAATTGGAGTGGGAAGGCTTGCGTTTTCCCGGCGCGGGAAGCTATTTTTCGACATCCGACGTCGGCGGCGGCGGCGAATTGCTGCGCACCGATATGGTATGGCCCGGATCAGGCTATCATCACGGGCAGGACATTCAAGCACGCGATGACGGCCAGTTCGGCCTGGGCGTAAAATTCCGGCTCAAAGAGGTGGATTTGGGTGTTTACGGCATCAATTACCATGCAAAAGCCCCCGTCGCCTATCTTTCACCGGGTCTGGGAGCGAATCCGGCAATTGGAAAAGTTGGAGAAATCTTTTTCGTTTATCCCGAGGATATCAAGGCTTACGGGTTAAGCGCAAACTACTGTTTTGGAAATACCGTCGTGGCGGCCGAGGTGGGATACCGGCAGGATTCGCCACTGACTTCAAACACACAGGTGGTTTCCCCGGGAGACGGGGCGGACAACAATTCAGATCCCCGCTATGCCATTGGAAACGGATACACGGCGAACCTTTCCTTCATTATGACCCTTAACCGGAATTTTATAGCCAATTCCGGATCACTTTTAGGAGAGATCGCATGGAATTATCTTGATGCCATAGAGAAAAACGAAAATGCGCTTGATCCGTATGCCACAAAAGAAGCGTATGCGTTTCGCATCAAATATTCGGCCAACTATCTGAATGCACTGCAGGGCCTGGATCTGACCCCCTCGATCAGTGCTTCTTATTCGCCAAGAGGAAAGTCATCCCTTCAACTTCTTGGGGTGCCCAATGAAGGCGGCGATATCACCCTGGGTGTGGATTGTACCTATTTGACCGTATGGAGCGCCAGTTTGAGCTACACGCACTATTATGGTTCGGCCAATACCACGACCAATGCCGCCGGCAAATTCAACTATGCCCAAACCATGGCGGATCGGAACTTTATTGCCTTTCAAATCAACCGTACATTTTAATCAATTATTAAAAAGGAGGCCGTATATGAATACGAAACGATATTTGATCATCGTCATCAGCTTGATCAGCGTGCTGCTGTCGGTCAACACAGCCGTTTTTGCCGGCGTATCGGAAGAAGAAGCCGGAAAACTCAAGACCATTCTTACCCCGTCCGGGGCTGAGAAAGCGGGCAATAAGGAGGGCACCATCCCGGCATGGACCGGTGGCATCGAAAAGACCGAACCGCGCACGACCGGCGAAATTCCGGGTGTATATACCGAGGACAAAGTGCTCTTTAAGATCACGGCCGCGAACATGGATCAGTACGCGGACAAGTTAAACGAGGGCATGAAGACTTTATTGAAGAGAAACCCGGATACCTTTTATCTCAACGTTTATCCCACCCGCCGCAGTTGGGCGGCCCCGGAGTGGGTCTACGAAAATACATACAAGAATGCGATGAGTACGACCCTTGCGCCGTGCAAGGTCGGGACGTGCCCGGTGGAATTTTTTGCCGGTTATCCTTTCCCGATTCCAAAGACAGGCGAACAAGTCATGTTTAACCATTTATACCGGTGGCAGGTCGTCGGATACGATTGCAACATGGAAACCGTGGCCATCACGACAAATGGAAAGGCTGTCACAAAGGGGGTGGCACACAACATTTTACAGTTTCCGCTCTATGATACAAAAAATTTTACACGTGAGAAATATATCGCAAGCGATCAGGTTTTACGCAAACTGCTTGTAGAATTTATCAACCCGCCGATAAAAGTAGGCGAAAAATTGATTGCCCGGACCCATATCGATGACGGCAAATCCGCACAATGGCTTTATATGACCGGCCAACGCCGGATGCGCCGGCTTCCGGTGGCCTGCTGCGATGTGCCCAATCCCAGCTCCGCGGGAGCCATGAACTTCGATGAGACGGAGGGCTTCTTTGGGCGCATCAGCCTGTTTGACTGGAAAATCATCGGCAAGCAGGAAATGTATGTCCCCTATAACACCAATGCGCTGTGGCGGGTCAAAACGCGGGACGAAGCCATTCACGCCCGCCATTACAATCCGGAACTTTTGCGCTTTGAGCTGCATCGCGTATGGGTCGTTGAGGCAACATTGAAAGAAGGCGAGCGCCACGTTCAACCGCGCCATCGTTACTATATCGATGAAGATTCATGGATGATCCTTTACGGTGACCGCTATGATGCTCGGGATCAACTTGCCAAGACGATACACACCTGTCCCACCTTATTCCCGGAACTGCCCACACTGTTGTCATTGGCGCCCAGCGCGTTTGACCTCATCCGAAATGTGTGGGTGACCTTTAGCTATGCGGGTTTTGGGGACAAAACGATGAAGTTCATTGATCCGAAGCCGGATTATATCTATCAGCCGACAGGATCGGCAGGCGAGGGGATTCGGTAGTCTTCACCTGATGCCAACCATCCTTAAGGAGAGGAAGATTATGCCTGGCAAATTAGATGGCAAGGTTGCATTGATCACCGGTGGCGCCCGGGGCATGGGCGCTACCGAAGCAATGCTTTTCGCCCGTGAAGGCGCCAAAGTTATCATCGGCGATGTGCTGGACGAGCAAGGGGTGACCGTTGCCAAAGCGATCCGGGACGATGGCGGGACGGCGGTTTATCATTCACTGGACGTTGCCTTGCAAGAGGCCTGGAAACGGGTAATCAAAAGTGTTGAAGAAGAGTTTTCTGCGCTGCATATTCTTGTCAACAACGCGGGAATCAACGTTAGGTATCAGGTCACGGACATGGATCTTGGAGACTGGGATCGGATTCTGGCCATCAATCTGACCGGCCCGATGCTTGGTATCCGTGAATGCGCGCCGCTGATCCGGGCCAGCGGTGGTGGCTCAATCATCAATATCGGCTCGCTGGCCGGGAAGATGGGGCATCCGACCACTGCCTATGCCGCCTCAAAGTGGGGGCTTCGCGGACTTTCAAAATCCGCGGCAATGGAGTTGGTGGACTGGAAAATTCGCGTCAATACGGTCCATCCGGGTCTTATTCGCACACCCATCATTGATCCGAACGGCATTTTATTCAAGACCATGTCCGGGAGCACGCCGATGGAACGGGCGGGCGAGGCTGAGGAGATGGCCGCCGCTGTTCTATTCTTTGCCAGTGACGAATCCAGCTTCATCACGGGTCAGGACCTGGCTGTTGACGGTGGCTTTTCGGAATTGACGGCCTATCGGTCGATTTGGAAAAGTGCCCAGGCGGCTGCTCAAGGCCAGGCAAGGAAATAATCGCCATAAAGGCGGGAAAAACGGTAGTTTATGCTTAAGAGCCGTGAAATTCGTTTAAAATCGTTTCCGGCGGGCAGAATGACGGAAGATAACTTCGAATTGGCCGTGGTACAAGTGCCGTCTCCCGCCCAAGGCGAATTTCTTGTCAAGAATCTTTGGCTGTCCATTGAAGCCGGGATACGCACGATGATGCATGAGCCGGACGTTGAGGCGTCCAAGTCTACGATTCCATTGCTGCAAAAAGGTGAACCCGTGCACAGTTTTACCGTTGGCCAGATCATCCAGTCTCGCCATCCGCGGTTTCCGAAGGGCAGTTATGTAACGGGCTTGTGCAATTGGCAGGAATACTTTATTTCCGACGGCGCGCGGATGCAGATCGTCGATGCGGATCTGGCGCCGGTTCGTTATTACTTAGGTATCATGGGGGCAATGGCCGCTCCGGCCTATTTTGGTTTGCTCGATGTGGGAAAGATCACTGATGGCGAAACGGTGGTCGTTTCGGCGGCAGCGGGATCTATCGGATCAGTCGCCTGCCAGGTCGCCAAGTTGACCGGTTGCCGGGTCGTGGGCATCACTGGCTCGGATGAGAAGGTCGATTGGTTGGTCAACGAGCTCGGCATTGATGCTGCGGTCAATTACAAGAAAGCCGACAATCTTCAAGACTGCTTGAAAAGCGCCTGCTCCGGCGGCGGTATTGATGTTTTTTTCGATAGCGTCGCCGGAAAATCCCTGGAGGCCGTGATTGATGTCATGAAGGTGCATGGGCGAATTCTTGCATACGGTGCATTGCATGGATACGATGGCGGCGATTCGGTATGGCCGACGAATTATTTGAAAATAATATATAAACGGCTTTGTGTGAAGGGTCTCTCCTCGTTGGACTATTTAAACCGTCTGCCGGAATACCATGCGCAGATGTCCAGGTGGATATCAGAGGGCAAGGTTCGCTGGCGGGAAACCGTCTACGAAGGCATCGAGAACGCTGTTCCGGCCTGGATTGGCCTGTTTCAGGGAAAGAACATTGGTAAAATGCTCGTGAAACTCGGTGATCCGGAACAAATACCATAGAGAAATAGTTGTAAGATTTGATGAAGAACACAAAGGAAAGCGAACTTGTTACAGTAACATCCGTAGCGTGTTCCTTCCAAGAACATCTGTTGCACACTAACATCTCTCCAGCGACAAACATCCAATAGGCCATGACATCATGGCAAGCGCACAAACAAATTGCTGAACGGATAGGAATTCGCAGTATATTGCAGCTTCCGCAGTATGTTGTGGCGCTGCAGTTGTAGCCGCTTCGGAAAACAAAAAATTATTAGTAATATAAGTGTATTAAGCTTGACGCCCATCAATGTTGCCATGGCATGAATATTGAAACTCCATGAAATGCGCATGATACTAAACCGTGGATAGCCGGTGTTAATGCGGGTATCCCATACTTTCTCAAGGATTGATCCGGATCATAACTTTAAGGGAGATTAAAATGGAAAAAATAAAGGCCGATGTGGCGGTGATTGGAACCGGGGCTGCTGGTATGGCTGCGGCAATAAGGGCCGCTGAAGGCGGCGCCAAAGTGGTGATTTTTGAAAAAAGGCCTTTTCCGGGTGGCGCCTCCAACACGCCGATGTGTGTCGCTTCAACCAAGAAAGACCCTGAATACCAGGACAAGGCATTTAAAGTCCATATGGAAATGACCCAGCAGGCAGGGAATGCGGAACTGGTAAGGGCCTGGATCAATAAATCCGGCGAGCTACCGGATTGGCTCACAAATCAAGGTTACCAACTCGGCCCGGTGATGGCCTCGGCTACCCTGGAAACCATGGGCAAACAGCGGGGGTACGGTGTTGGATTCCCAAACGGCTATTTTATTCACGATGTTTACTTCCTGCCGCCCAGGGGAAAAGGGCATGGCGGCGCAATGCTCATAAGGCATTTGGTGAAAAGGGCTGAAGATCTTGGGGTCGATATCCGTCTGGCGATGCCGGCTAAAAAAATCATCAAGGAGGGAGACAAAATTTCCGGTGTCATTGCGGAGGACAAAACCGGAAATCAGGTCCGGGTGGAAGCGCGGGCGGTGATCGTCGCCTCTGCCGGGTTTAATGAAGACAAAGATATGATCAAAAAATACGGTATGTATGATTTTACGCTTGATCCCTCACCGCTCGGTGGTGGCGAAGGTGACCTCTTCTTTGTTGCTCCCAACTTGAAACTCACGGGTGACGGCCAAAAAATGGCTTGGGCGGCAGGCGCGGACAAGGGTGCGATCGGCATTGGTCTCATTCCCCATATTCATAAGCTGGGCATCGGCGGGGTACCGCCCTGGATTACGTTCAATCAGTTGATGACCATCATGGAGCAACCCTACCTGTGGGTGAATCAGCAGGGAAAGCGGTATTACGATGAATCATTTTCCGACGAGCATATGTCCCAGACACACGCCATTGCAAGACAGTATCCGAAATCCGGCTATATCGTCTTTGACAATGCCACCAAAAGGCATCTGGAAACGGTGGGGCCCGACTATCAATACTTTATCTTTGAAGCGAAAACGATCGACGATGTAGACCGCCAGTTTTCCACCGCCATTGCGGCCGGTAATAAAGATCTGTTCGTCGCTGATTCATTGCGAGAGTTGGCTCAAAAGACAGGCATTGATGAAAACGGACTGAAGAGAACCGTCGATGAATACAACGGCTGCTGTGAAAAAGGGCATGATGACCTGTTTGGCAAGAATCCGACCTATCTGCGTCCCGTCAAAGAGCCTAAATTTTACGCCATGCGAATCAGATGTTGCGCGTATCAGACCATCGGCGGCATACGCGTCAACGGCAAGACCGAAGCACTCACCAAAGAGAGAAAGGTGGTCCCGGGGCTTTATGCGGCAGGAGACATCATCGTGGCAGAGGCTTTTGGAGATCCGCCGATCAACGGCGTCGGCACTCTCGGATTTGCCTTGTCCTCAGGGCTCATCGCGGCAGAATCATCTTTAGCGTATCTCAACATTACATCATAAGATAAAATAGGAGGACCATAATGAAGCTGAGCATCGATGATTTCTGCATCCGCTGTCAACTCTGTGAAACCCTTTACCCTGACCTGTTTAGACTGGATGTTGAAAATGATGTCATCATGACAAAGGTGGCGGATGTCCCTGAAAATCTGATGGATGATGCCAAAAATGCGATTAAGGATTGTGCTGTCACTGCTATTCGTTTCACCAAATGACGACAACAATCCTTATCC
>JABDRH010000335.1 GCA_013041835.1 Desulfatitalea sp.
CAAGGCGCAGCCGAAAGCCATGGCTTAAAACTTGGGGCACCGCCTGGAAACAGGCGGCAACAGCGAAAGAACTACAAAGCCTAAAGCCAAGGAAATACCACGGTCTACTCGACACTCATTAAATATGTTTGATGCGTCAAGGGCAGACTTGACCCTGACCTCTTTTATGTTTGATGCGTCAAGGGCAGACTTGACCCTGACCTCTGACCCTGACCTCTGACCTCATACTTCATCCGTGATCGGCTTCTTACAAAATAGTTCTTTTCTATCGTCAAGTTCTTGCTCCTACGCCCCTGCATTTTCAAGCCGCCAAGAAAAAACCAAATTCAGGGCACCGCTGACACGCTATTCGCTGTAGGCGATGCCGTCATATAGGTGAGTTGGGTCAAAATTCGGATCAAAATCAAACGATGCCCTTGTTTCAGTGAAGCCCGGCATGTATTTGTCGTCAGCTCTTGGCACTGTTACCCGTCAATGTCCAACCCCATACAGCACGCTGTATGGGGTTGGACATTGGCATGCAATCGTGACTCTAACGTAGTCGCTTTCAGAAAAAGCAGGTTCCCATAAAACAATTGCTCATGGTTTTACACTGTTTTCATGGTATACCATGATCCTACAATGATCCTACGATTCAAAAATCAACGCTTCCCTATTTCTTTTCTGTATGTTTACGAATAGTTAATGCTATTCGGGGTTTATTTCAATACTGGCACATAAATTGAACGGTATTAATAAATGATGATGTGATGAGAGGTATCTCGGTGCTGGTTCGTTTTTTGTCGTTTTGCCATCATCGATGTACAGCGATCATGTATTGAAAATTAACAAAGATGGTTTCAATCGACGACTCCTTCCTTTCGTAGCGAATAATTGATCTTTTCCTGAATCGAGTTGATGGGCAAAGGATTTGTCGTACATCTATAGATGACGTTCAATCTGATCCTAACGTCCTACCGTTATACTTGGTGAAAAGAGGCTTTCATCGATTGAAAAAAAGGGGATTGAGTATGTTGAAAAAGTGTTTTTCCTGGTTCTCATTTGTCTTTGCTTTATCGTTGGTGATGTATGGTAATGCGTATTCAAACACCGAAACACCGCCGTCAGCGTATCCCGGAGAGTGGAACGTAATTTTTCATCCATCCCAAACACCTGAAGTCCCACCGGCCGCGTATGAAAAGATCACCCTCGCTGCGGGGACCGTCTTCTTTGAAGATACAAAACCCCTTCCTTGTGACATCATCTGGGAAAAAGACATTCCGATCACCTTGCGTGACGGAACCACTATCTATGCCGACGTCTTCCGTCCCGCTGATAATCTCACCAATCTTCCGGCGATTGTCAATTGGAGCCCATACGGGAAATCGGCACCGAATCCGCCGATACCGGTTCACCCAGCGGAGTGGGTTTCCGGTTTGATGAAGTATGAAGGGGCCGATGCGGCTTACTGGTGCAACAACGGATATGCGGTTGTCAACCCCGACTCCCGTGGTGCCAATAACTCGGAAGGCAAGATCCACTTCTGGGGCAGCGTCGATGCGGCTGATGGTTACGATGTCATCGAGTGGATAGCCGCCCAGGAGTGGAGCAACACGAAGGTCGGGTTGTACGGAAGTTCGTGGTTGGGCACCTCGCAGTGGTTTATCGCCGAAACACAGCCTCCGCACCTGGCTGCCATGGCCCCCTGGGAAGCCTTCACCGACGTTTACCGTGATCATGTGGCCGTGGGGGGCATCCCGGACTTCGGATTTATCGACGCGGTCGGTTCCAATCATAAAGGATGGAACGTCACCGAGTCTCCGGCTGCTATGATTCAGCAATACCCGTTCATGAATGATTACTGGGAAGATAAGGTGGTCGAGGTGGAAAATATTCACGTTCCGACCTATGCCGTTGCCAGCTACTATCTTCACAAGCACCTCGATGCGTTTCGGCGACTCGGGTCTGAAGAAAAGTGGCTGCGCGTTCACAATTCATTCGAGTGGGTCGACCAATACGATCCTGCGAACGTAGAAGATGTGCGATGTTTTTTTGACTACTACCTGAAGGGCATCCAAAATGACTGGCAGCAAACCCCCAAGGTGCGAATGGCGGTTTATAATTTCGGCGGTGAAGATGAGGTCGACCGTCCCGCGGAAGAGTGGCCGCTGCCCGACACAACCTACAAAAAATACTACCTCAATGCGGCCACAGGCAAACTCTCGCAATTTAACCCCTTGAGATCTTCGTCGGTAAGCTATCGATCTAAAAGGAAAAGAGGAAAGGCCACGTTTACGTTAAGATTCAACTCAGATACCGACATGATCGGCTTTTTGAAATTGCGCTTGTGGGTTGAGGCCGATGGTAACGATGACATGGATCTGTTCGTGCTCGTTCAAAAGCTAAACGCCCGCGGGAAGGACATACGGGGTGCTTCTTTTCCCGGCAACCCACGTGGTTATGTTGGGCCTGAAGGCAGATTGAGGGTTTCGCTCCGCGAACTGGACGCCGACAAATCTACTGATTTTATTCCATTTCAGACCTTTCGCAACCCACAGCCGCTGAATCCCGGGGAGATTGTCCCGGTCGACATCCGCATCTGGCCCACGGGAATGAAGTTTAATGCCGGTGAACAACTCAAGCTCACCGTGGCTGGTCACCCTCTGGCGCCGATGCGCTTCATAGGCATGAATGTGCCGCCTCCCGAAACGCTCAACGCGGGCCGTCACATCATCCACACGGGTGGGCGAAAATATAAATCTTATCTGCAAATTCCCGTTGTCAAACAAGACCGCCGCAGATAAATTTTCTAACAAAATATCTCGATATTCTTTAATTTTTGTAACTTGCCGGGTGAGCGCCTCAACACCTAAAAATGTAGATTTATTTTTGCGGTTCGAACCTGGCGCTGGTTCGATGTTGTCAGGGATGCGAAGCCCTCACGGGTAGGGCTTGGTCAGCCGCCCGGAAGTTTACGTCACTTAACGACAAGCAGGTATATGAGCCAACGAGGTGAAGGGTGCATGCCCTGAATCTGACCCTTAGCCCCGAGAATAAAGAATTTTGGAGGGTGCTGCTCCTTTCGCAATGGGCGCAGGCAACATGAACGGTGCGATATAGGCGAGTAACGGCACATCCTCCCGGGGTCGCAGACAGCATCGAGTTAGACAACGGCATCGAAGTAACCAGGCGAGCATCGGAACGCCCAAAGGTCCCCGGTGAAACATCAGCGATCGTGCTTAGATAGTAACCGGGTATGGCCGAGCAACGTTAATCGGAGCAAATAAACCGGGAATCAGCGCCGCAGGCATGAGGCTGAGAAAGCTTGTCTGCCAATAAACTTGGCTGTTTCCAGATGGGCATCAAAAATGGGCCGCACCACAACGGACCTGTACGCGAGACACGTACAGGTGTCCCGGGAAAGGAGGTGATGAATCTTTCCGTCTATGAGGCTATGGCCCATCCCTTTGAAGGTCGTTCTATCGGGCACATAGATAACCTATAGTAAATATGGCAAAAAGTGCTGAACAAAGGAGTTTCGCAATGTTAGTTAGAATTTGGATTCTAATATCATTGCGGAGGTAATCATGAAGTTCAGCTGGAAAATTGAGACCGTTTTCCAGGAATTGAGCGAGCATCTGAACTCAGAGATTAATACCTTGGGATATCCATACGCGGCACTTTTTGGCTTTTGCGTGGCATTGGTATCGTATACGATTCTTTCAACCATCAAGGCGGCCCTATCCAGCGAATATGGTGCTCAGACCGTCGAGGAAAAAGTTTCGGGTTATTATTTGGCTGACGAGATCGAAATGACATATAGGGGACTGATGATCGCCATTGAAGAAAAAGAGTGGTTATTTTTCCGTGATGCTACCCCGTCTCAGCTTGTGAAGCTGCTAA
>JABDRH010000338.1 GCA_013041835.1 Desulfatitalea sp.
ACTTGGTTCGTCACCGCCGCCTGATTCTGCCCCAGTTGGGTGCCACCGGCGTAAGCGCCCACCAGGTGAAAAAGCAAAGCGGCTTTGAAGTAGTATGGGGCCCTGTCCGCGCCCGGGACATCAAGCCGTTCCTTGACAGCGACCTGAAGGGCGATGCGGCGATGCGGCGGATCACTTTTACCCCGTCCGAACGCCTGGTGCTGGTGCCGGTGGAAATCACCCTGCTGCGCAAGTATCTCGGCTGGTCCGTGGCCCTTATTTTCGCGCTTTCGGCCATCGGGCCGCATTTTTTATCGCTATCTGCCATCTGGCAGCGCGGCCTGCTGGCCGCCATGGCCGTGCTGACGGGCATCGTGGCCGGATGTGCAGCGGTACCGGCCCTATTGCCCCAGTTGCCGGGCCGCGCTTTTGCTGTGAAAGGCGGCTTGGCCGGCGCGGTGGCCGGCGCGTTGATAGTGGCCGTCCAGTGGTCCAATCCATGGATCACTGTCTGGTCGGCCCTGGCCTTGGTGCTGCTCACTACCTCGGTCAGCTCGTTTTTGTCCATGAATTTCACCGGCTCCACCCCTTACACTTCACCGTCGGGCGTGGAAAAGGAGATGCGCCGGGCCATCCCCATGCAACTGGCCGCCGCGTTGATAGCTGTCGTGATTTGGGTGTGCGCCGCTTTCGGTTAACCCCAATGTTGCATAAAAAGGATGGCTGTAAGGAAATAATCTTTGTGGGTAGTAAAAATACTGAATTAGGATAGCATTGAGCGGATTAGAGATTAGAGAAAAGGAGGACGACCGTGGAAGCCATGCGCTATCTGGACAACGTGGTTACCCTGATGCTGGACGAGAGCCGCTGTGTTGGCTGCGGCATGTGCACCCAAGTATGCCCCCACGGCGTGCTGGCCATGGCAGAGCGCACCGTGCGCATCGTGGACCGCGACGGATGCATGGAATGCGGCGCTTGTGCCAATAATTGCCCCACCGAAGCCCTGGCGGTCACGCCGGGCGTGGGTTGCGCCTCCTACATCATCCAATCATGGATCAAGGGCAAGGAGAATGCCTCCTGCGGCGGATCCGGGTGCTGCTGAGGCGCTTGGGGTGAAGCAAATCAGCCGGAAACGCATAAGGATAGATCGTGAGAGCGAAGCAAGCCACGATCTATCCTGTAGTATCGATTTGGATAGCCCCCCTTCCGACCTGTTCCGAAGGAGGGCAAATCAATGTGGTTCAACTCGGCAATAGACAGTTTTTTCTACGCTATTGCGTCCGATTGAACAAGCTGTCTTATTTACATGCTTTGATCATTGCCGCGCCGGATTCCGTACATCCGTTTCCATTGCTTGTCGCATTCATGATATTGCCGGATGAATCGATCGTTATGCTGTAATTGCAGCCCGCGCCGCCACCTGATCCATAAGGAGAGGAGGAGCTTACCCAGGTGCAGGTCTTGCCGGCCACTGCAAAGACAATCGGAGCCGATGGCGTAAAAGCATAGTTGGCCGTGCTGGAAGTCATATGAGATGGCGCGGTGAAATTGACTTGAGTGGTTATGGCTACCGTATCGGCAAATGCTACGGATGAAAAAATCAAAGAAACACACATCATAAAAAGAATCTTTTTCATACAATTCTCCTTAAAAGTTATGCGTATAGATGAAGACGGCGAACGCTAAATCCATCAAAAATTCGCCAAGTTAATAAAGACCGCGTACAATAGACAGACAAAACGTGATCTTAAGCTTCTCCTCACCTCCGTTCTCTGGCAACAGCGGTAATGGGGCCTATATTTAAGCGAACTTGAGGTCGAAACTGAGATTGGGATTTGGATTGGGACCGAGATTGAAATAGGCGCTTTCTTCTTATGAAGGCGACTATGTCAAAGTTACAATCGTATGTCAATGCCGGTCGCACAGTACACGGTGAATTGATCGTAGGACTCAGGCTGTGAACGACAAACTCCTTGACTTCACACCATGGATTGTTCAAATTTAACGCTTTCGCATAACCTTTGGGATGTTTCCCACGCGGACAGGAAGGCGTTTGCAATGACCCCATTCGAACCCGTCATCGGGCTGGAAGTGCATGCCCAACTGAAAACCGATACCAAGATTTTCTGCGGCTGCTCCACACGCTTCGGGGCGCCGCCCAACACGCACACTTGCCCGGTATGTCTGGGCATGCCCGGCGTGTTGCCCATGCTCAACAAGAAAGTGGTGGATTATACCATTCGCATGGCCTTGGCAACCCATTGCAGCGTAGCCCCCAGGAGCCGTTTTGCCCGAAAGAACTACTTTTATCCTGACCTGCCCAAGGGATACCAGATTTCCCAATACGAACTGCCCATTGCTGAACACGGCCACATAGAGATTCAAATCGACGGACAGGACCGGCGCATCGGTTTGACCCGCATTCACATGGAGGAAGACGCCGGCAAGCTGGTGCACGATCCCGACCGCCCCATCAGCCGCGTGGACCTGAACCGCACCGGCGTGCCGCTGATGGAAATCGTCAGCGATCCCGACCTGCGTTCGGCCGAAGAGGCCGGCGCCTACCTGCGCCATCTGCGTGCTATTGTACGCTGGATCGACATCGGCGACGGCAACATGGAGGAGGGCAGCTTCCGTTGCGATGCCAACGTCTCCATTCGGCCCAAAGGCAGCGAGGTTTTGGGCACACGCACTGAAATCAAAAACTTAAATTCGTTTCGCAACGTGGAAAAGGCCATTCGCTACGAAATCGCCAGACAGACGGAGATCCTGCTCGGCGGTGGCGCAGTGGTCCAGGAAACCCGCCTGTGGGACCCGGATAAGGGCAGCACTTTTTCCATGCGCGGTAAAGAGGAGGCCCACGACTACCGCTACTTCCCCGACCCCGACCTGCTGCCCCTGGTCATCGACGAAGCGTGGGTGGAACAGGTGCGGTGCGAGTTGCCCGAGTTGCCCGATAAACGCCGGGCCAGGTTTGTGCAAGCGTATCGATTGCCTGAGACTGATGCCGGTGTGCTGACGGCCAGCCGGGAACTGGCCGATTACTTTGAAACGTGCCTGAAAGGTTTCAACCAACCCAAAATGGTGGCCAACTGGGTTATGGGCTCCCTTTTGGCGCTGCTCAACGCCGAGGACAAAAGCATCGAACAGAGCCCCATCAGCGCCGATGATCTGGCCGGTTTGCTGCGGCTTATCGACGAAGGCACCATCAGCGGCAAGATCGCCAAAACCGTTTTCGATGAAATGGCCGCCGCTGGCAAAACAGCCAAACAGATCGTCAGGGAAAAAGGATGGGTCCAGGTGTCGGACGGTGGCGCCATCGAGGCGGTGGTGGATCAGGTCCTGGCCGCTTCGCCCGATGAAGTGGCCCGTTATAGGAAGGGTCAGGTTAAATTAATGGGCTTTTTCGTGGGCCAGGTGATGAAGGCCACCAAGGGCAAGGCCAATCCGAAAATCGTCAACGAAATCCTGACCAAAAAGTTAAGTGAGGTACACTGACGCTCATCCATTGAATTAAAAAGGAGCTCTTTTGAAAAAACGAGGAGTCCTCGCCCTCTTCCTGACGATCCTGTCCTTCATCGCCATGCCCCCCACCTGCCTTGCCGAAGCGTTGAAGGTGGCGGTGCTTCCCTTTGCCGTTTACGCGGATCAAGATTACGGCTTTTTGCAAAGGGGCATCATGGAGATGCTCACCTCACGGCTCTCTACACCCGGTAAGGTACGCGTGATGGATTTCGCTCAGGTGGAACAAGCCCTTGCGGTGACGGAGCGGAAATCCGATCCGGACGGCCGGGCGATCGAAGTGGGTCGGGCGCTGTCCGCAGACTACACCATCCACGGCAGCCTCACCGTGTTGGGCGACAGCGTCAGCCTCGACGCCAAATTGCATACTGTCTCGGACAACCAGCCGGCAACTACTTTTTACAAACATTTCAAAGGTCTGGACGAAGTTATCCCCCAAATCAACCTCATGGCCGCCGACATCAATGCCAAGGTGTTGGGTATGGCATACCGGGACGCTGGCACGGCGGCCACCGCGCCCTCGATGCCGACCCAGACCGGGCCCGATAAGCACCTGCATCCTGAAAAGATGCTGAAGGCCGAGCTACCCGTGGTCCCGAAAAGCAGCAGCGTCGCCGTTCACTCGATGGGTGCTCCTGATCTGCGAGTTTCCCCCGTCAACCCTGCTTTTCAAACAATCCAAGGCATGCCGGCCGACAACCCAATCGGTTTCTGGCCGGGCCCGTCCGAGGCATATTTGATCAATGGCGTCGATGTCGGCGATGTGGACAGTGACGGTTTCCTGGAAACAGTGACCATTTCGCCAAAAGCGGTGTATATCCACCGTTACGCCCGGGAGCGCCGGCAGTTGGTGATCAAAATCGAAAATGACCCCCATCGGCGCAACATCGGCGTGGGTGTCGGCGATATCAACGGCAACGGCGTCGCGGAAATTTTTATCTCCGCCTTAACCCCGACCCTGGATCGGCTCAACTCTGTGGTGATCGAATTCAACGGAGATGAATTCATAACCATTGCAGATCGCGTGTCCTATTTTTTCAACCTCATGCACCATCCCTTGCGCGGTTCGGTCCTGCTCGGTCAGCAGCAGGCGGATAACCAGAGCGTTCATTCCGCGCCGATCTTTAAAATGACCTGGAAGAAAGCCGAATATTTGCCCGAACATCAGATTTTGCCTGGCAGGCGCGTCAATGTGCTGGGGGTCAGTACAGGTGCCATCATCGATAAAAATGCAGAGGCCGTCGTCGCCCTGGACCGACTCGACCACTTATTGCTTTTTCATCCCGACGGCCGCCGGGCCTGGCAAAGCAGCGACACCTATGGCGGCACGCCCCTTTATTTTTCCTTGCCGCCCATTGCGGCAGGAGAGACGGATACCAAGGTTTTTCTGCCCATGCGCACCCGGGCCGTTGACCTGGACGGCAACGGACAATTCGAGGTGCTCGCCGCCTGCAACCGAGGCAGCATCGATCGCCGCATGATGCAGCGCCGTCACTTTAATAAATCCCATATTGAAGCCTTGGTGTGGGACGGCCGGCAAATGGCCACCGCCTGGAAAACCCGAGAATTCACGGGCCGTATGCAGGATCTGGCCGTGGCCGATTTCGACAACGACGGTACGCTGGAATTGCTGGTGGTACAAGTGACCAAAGAAGGCGCCTTCATCTTCGCCGAAGCCGAAAGCAACTTGCTGGCGTTTGATCTAAATATCGGGCAATAAGTCATGTGCCGTTCAAGCGGCCCACCTGTTCACCGTAGCGCACCAGGG
>JABDRH010000345.1 GCA_013041835.1 Desulfatitalea sp.
GTAGATTGACTACGGCTTCACCCTTGGCGCCTTGGCTGTGGAGCCCTCCGGCCCTTGTATGATTGGGGGGTCACAACTTATTCAATCATATTGGTCGGTTACAATTATTTTCCAATTTGGTACCATGAAAAAGGCTTCTGAATATTGGCCGGAACCTGACGCATTAAAGACTAAAAATATTCGTTGAAAATTGCTGGTTCCAAGTGAGGATTATTTCACCCCTTCCCCAGCTCTCAAGGGAGAGGGGAGGGGGAATCTTGGATGACGTTCGAGTACCTGAGCTTAAACCCGTGCGCCTTCGTACGCATTTGGACCAAATGGTGTTTTTACCTCTCCTGATATCTTGTCTCCGTCCAGAGTGCCCTTGAATTCAAGGCTTACTTTGCCCATCGGGCTGCTTACTTCCACAGCGAATTCAACCGAATCGCCGCTGACCTTGCCGCCATCAAAATTCGCGTCGCCCATCATGGGGTTTGACATGGAGCCGCTGAGCACGTCACCATCCGTTTTAAAAGTTAACGTGCTGGTTTGCTTGCCCATTGGTGTGTCCATTGAAACTTCGTAGGTGCCATCTACTCCCATGTTGAATCCTCCTTTTATGTTTTTTTCGTACCCTAGCAGACCCAATAGGGGGCTGTCAACAAAATTGTAGTAAAAACAGTTATGTCGATTCATCCTTTCGCATAAGAGTATTTAAACGGGGGGGTTACGTTTCCTCGTTGATGCCGGCACGCGTTGACCCCGTCACTTCCGGTATGAATCCTGCAGTCTGATTCTCAGCATGGAAGCCGCCACGGCCCTATGTTCGGGACTCAGGAAGCTTTCATATTCATCCACAGTGACTTCATCTCCGGTCTTATATTTTGAAAGGACGAAGTGAGCGTTTCAACGATTTCAGGTGGCATGGCCGGTAGATCCATGGTGGCGAGGTACTTTAGGTCCAAGGCGTCTACCAGCATCGCCCACATTTTTACGTATCCCACCCAGGCGATACCCCGAAGGACTTTCTTATCGCCAAAGGCCGCACGCGCCTGATCGAACAATTCATCGGACATTGAATGTTCAAGAAGCGCCACGGCAAATTTGATGATCAGCCGCTCTTCGTCGGTCCAGACATCCGCGTCCGGATAATCGAGCTGTGCAAGCTTCGCATAGGAGATTTCGGGCAGTTTGTGCGCCCCGATCTGTTTGCCGGTCCAAGCGGTTAGAAAACCATAGTGCCAATTGGAATTGGTATGCTTTACGGTGACAAGGGTCGTCAGGTTCATAAAACTGAAGGGAATCGCAATGAAGTCCCCATCGAATAAAGCAATGAATTCACTTTGCATCATGGACCAGAAGGCTTGCAGCTCCGGGTCATTGATCATCATTGTCCAACCATCAGTAGGCGGTTCCTTGTTCAGGTTGAACATCGCTAAATCCTTCTCTTCCTTGCTCAGGTGGGACAAAGCCTCGATGTCGGCGGCAGTTTTAATCCTAGGCAATCGAAATTCGCCAGGTTGCCTTTTCATTGTCTTTATTTCAGAATGACTCATGGATATCCTCCTATATTCCGTGTTTCCTTCATTAGCAGCGCCATCCCCTTTATGTGAAGGTCTCACCTGGGAGTGAATCGTCTATGGAGTGAAATCAGTTGAGTGTGCAAGCGGCTATGACTTCACTGTTGCTTCTCTTTTTACTGCCCCTGAGGAACTTTGGCTTGATATAAATCACCATGGGGTGAAAAATCAGCGTTAAAAGCATGTTGGTCCCCATGATCATGGAGAGAAAGAAACCGACCTCCGCCTGGAACTTCATTTCCGAAAAGAAATACCAGGTAATGATCGGAACGATGATCGTAAATCCGGTAAAGACCACGGCCTTGCCGCATGTGCACATGGATCGGACGATGATCTCGTACCAATCCGGGTCCTGGCCGTTGCTGTCCAAAAAGTCGAACTCTTCTCTGGTGCGATAATAGAGGTAGATCGCAAAATCCACGCCGACACCGGCCCCGATGGCCGCCACGGGCAGGGTGTTGATGGAAAGTCCAATGTTGTTCATGGACATAAAAGCAAATGCCACGCTGTTGGCCAGGATCAAAGGGGCGGTCAATACCACGCCGGCGATGAACGACCTGAAAAACAGGGCGCACACAAGGAAAATGGCGGCATATACCGTAAGGTCTATGAGGATATGAGCCCGTTTCATCTCTTCATTGAGCGCAATCTCGAGTCCGATCCTCCCGCCCGCAAGTTTAAATTCTCCCTGCTCAATCTTCATGGGGCTTTTGGTTTCAAAAAAGTCATAGGCCGCGTTTCGGATCCGAAGCAAATTATCGGATGTATGGTCCGCAAAAAACAGGTTTGTCTGCGCTTTTTCCCTCTTTGTGTCTGTGTAACGGCCTAAAAAAGCAAACCCTGCACTTTTCTGTATGGTACCCAGGCAAAAGCTAAGAATTCCTTCTTGACGTGGGAGTTGGTTCCAGGATTCATCCCCGTCATGCCATGTCAAATTGATCGATTTGATCATGTCGGTGAGCGAATTGGAGGACTTATAGATATCGGGC
>JABDRH010000353.1 GCA_013041835.1 Desulfatitalea sp.
AGACGGGCCACCCCCATCACCGTATTGCAGGCCGAACCGCCAGGCACCACAAAGGGCGGCGATGCCAGCATGCGCACGGTCTGATCGATCACGGCATCATCGACGTATTGCATGCCGCCCTTGACCGCCCCCACCTTTTCAAGAAAAACATCCGCCTCACGCGCCAGGATGTCCACCAAGGCCGAGCCCACGCCCGTCACTGTCTTTTTGTCCCGATCAAGCTTGTTAAAAATCGACATCGACACCTACCATACCAGGGACTTGTGAATCCAACCCTCATCGCCGTCGGCATGACGAATACGGTACCAGTCACCCTTTTTTCCCAGTACCTTGAAGGGAATGCCGCGATCTACCGTGAACACCACGTTGTAGTCGGTGCCCGGTCCGGAACGTATATTGCTAAGTTTGGCCCGCACAATGACGGCGGCTGTTTGGTCCAACAACGAGCCGTGAATCCAGCCCTTATCCCCTTCGAAATCCTTGAAAAAACACCAAGCGTCCTTTCTTTCAATCACCAACAGGGGATGATACCGTTCCACCTGCCATAGCAGTTCGCTTTTGGCGCTCGGGCCCGATCGTACATTGGCTTTTTCAACGCTGACCGCCATGCGATCGGCTGCCGCGCCGGATACGCCGGCCAGAAGAATGACCCAAGTTAAAAAAACCGTTAATGAATTGGGGCACCATCGCACTTAGGGTTTCCCTTCGGTAGCGGCTACTGGTGCCACAAGAATTTTTCGGGCAATGCCCTGCCCCAAAACCAGCCGGTTGAAACCCGCGGCAACCACCAGTTGACCGCGGTGAATATTGGTGATCACCTCGATCTCATCGCCTAGGCGAAGCCCCATGCTCAACAGGCGCAGCCTGGCTTTGCCCCCGCCGGTGAATCCGGTGATTTTCAGAAACTCGCCGGGTTTGGCTGTGTCCAGGGCCAGCACCTGCTCCCGCCGTCCGAGGCACTCGCTGCAGATGCCGTACATTTCCATTTTGTGCTGTAACAAATGAAACCCATGGATTGCGGCGATTTTGGCCTGCAACTGCTCCAGGGCCTGATCTTCAAACTCCATGATGCGCTGGCATTTGGTGCAAATCATGTGATCGTGGTGCTGGCCCAGATGGCGATGTTCGTAGCGCACCTGCCCGTTGTCGAACCGATTGGCCTGAGCAAAGCCGTAATGACACATGAGCGCGAGGGTCTCGCTCAGAAACGCATCTGAAAAAGAGTGGCCTTCATGGCGCACCAGATCGCCCAGTTCCGCCAAGGTGACATGGCGCTCGGTGCGCAGGAACACTTCCAACAGCGTCAGCCGATCCTCGAATCGATCGACCTGCTCTTTTTCGAACAGCTTGATGAACTGCTCTTTTTCATGACTGTGCAGGGACGGATTGGGCATAAGTCCACGGCTCGGAATGGGTTGCGTTTCGCCCTACGAAAAAACGTTGTGATCAGGCGTTTCCCGGTAGGTTCCAGGTGGTGCATGAGCCGCTGGAGCAGGTGCGCGATTGGGTGGAGGGCCCGGATGCGGCAGTGTTGCCGCCTGCGATGTTGACACGAGTGGTGCTTAAAATGCGTTCAAGCGCCTCGCCACCACATTTGGCGCACTTTAATTTGACCGCTTCATCCCGGCTTCCCATAACAAGAATTTCTATATATTCTTCACACTTAAGACACTTAAACTCGTAGATCGGCATGGCCACGCTCCCGCATCGATTCATTGCGGCATTCTTTTTAGTACGAATGGTCGGGAAATGTCAACCGATGGCAAGCGATCCATTTTACTTGATCTCGAGCATCTCCCGTGCATGTGCCATTGTTTTTTCGGTGATCTTCTCCCCTCCCAGCATACGGGCCATTTCCAACACCCGGGCCGCTTCATCCAGGGGGGTGATGGTGGTGTGGGTGCGGCCTTGGTTCACGCTTTTGACGATACGCAGATGCCGGTGACCGTAACGGGCGATCTGTGGCAAATGGGTGATGCACAGGATCTGGTGATGTTCGGCCAGGGCTAAAAGCTTGCGGCCCACCACATCGGCCGTTCCGCCGCCGATACCCGCATCCACTTCATCGAAGACCACCATTTCCAAAGCGTCATTGCCGGCCAGTATGGCCTTCAGGGCCAAAACCACCCGGGAGAGTTCGCCGCCCGACGCAATGGCTGCCAGCGGCTTGATCGCTTCGCCCACATTGGGCGCCAGCATGAAGGCGGCGCGGTCGGCGCCGTTCTCGGTCAAGGCGTGGCCCTTCCAGACCAGGTAAGGTGATGTATCCGCTGCGGCCGGCAACGCCTCCACGGCCACGGCAAAGCAGGTGCCCCCCATCTTCAGGGCCGCCAGTTCCTTTTCCACTTGTTTGGCCAGGGATTTTCCCGCCGCGCGTCGCGCCTCGGCCAACTTTTCAGCCAGGGCGCACACCCTTGCGTGCCCATCGGCCAACGCGTCGCGTGCGGCCTGAATGTCTTCGTCCAGACGTTCCATGTCTGCCAGCCAGCCGTCGATCTGCCGGGCGTGACGCAGCACCGCGACCAAATCTCCGCCATATTTGCGTTTGAGCCGGTTGAGCTGGTCCAGGCGCTCCTCCACTTTCTCCAGGCGGCCGGGTTCGAGATCGATTTGCCGCAGGTAGTCCCTGAGTCGCGCCGCCAGATCCTCGACGCGGAAACTCATCTCCTCCAACTCAGACGCTGTCGACACCAACTGCCCATCCATGGCCGACAGGCGGGTCAGCTCCTTGGCCAGGGCGCCCAGGGTTTCGAATACGGCGCCATCGGCGCTGTACAATGTCTCCACACTCCGTTGCACAATTTGGGAAAGGGTCTCGCCGTGCCGCAGCCGCAGGCGCTCCTGCGCCAGGGTTTCATCCTCGTCCGGTTCGGGTGCGGCGGTTTCGATCTCCTGGCGCTGAAAGCGCCACAACTCAATCTGTTCGCCCTGACGCGCCTGTTGCTCAAGCAACTCCCGCTCCCGGCGGATCAACGGCTGCAACCGGTTAAATTGCGTAGCATAGTCATCGCGCAGGGCCGTGATCCCGCCGAATTGATCGAGAATCTGCACGTGGGCTTCCTCCCGAAGCAATCCCTGGTGGGCGTGCTGCCCCGAAATGCTGGCCAGTTGATCGGTGATGCCGGCCAGTACCTGCATGGTGGCCAATCGACCGTTGATGAAGATGCGATGGCGGTCATTGCTGGAAATGATGCGCCGCACCAGCAGCCCTTCGGACGGATCATAGCCTGCCGCCGCCATGGCCGTGGCCGCGCGGCTTGCGGCGGCAATGTCGAAAAGCGCCTCCAGCTCGGCGCTTTCAGCGCCGGTGCGGATCAGGCTGGCCGAGGCCCGGCTGCCCAGCAACAGATTCACCGCGTTGATGATGATGGATTTGCC
>JABDRH010000354.1 GCA_013041835.1 Desulfatitalea sp.
TCCTGGGTCTGCACCGGCACATTGTCCCAAATACGCGCATTGACCATGCATTCAATCCGGTCCAGGGTTTCAGGCGCCACCTGGGAGAAATGAGAAAAGTCAAAGCGCAGCCGTTCCGCGGACACTAAAGAGCCGGCCTGTTTGACATGCTCGCCCAACTCCCGTCGCAGAGCCGCGTGCAGCAGGTGGGTTGCGGTGTGGTTGCGGGCCGTGGCCCGCCGCTTGTCCGCATCCACCTTCAAGGTGACGGTCTGTCCTTTTTCTACACGGCCCGCGGTCACCGTGCCGCGGTGAATGATCAGGCCGGTGGGATCTTTGATGGTGCTCGCTACACAGATCGTCAGATCATCGCCGATGATGGTTCCCTGGTCGCCCACCTGCCCCCCCGCCTCACCGTAAAACGGCGTGGCGGCGGTGACCACCTCCACCGCATCACCGACTTTTGCCTCGGGAACCGCCTGGCCTTCGAGCACCAGTACCAGCACCTCGGATTGACTGGTCAACTGCTCATAGCCTTTGAAATCAGGCTTGACCGCCGCTGCGGATAGGGATTTGTAGGCATCGCCCATGGCGTCAAAGGAGACTTTTGAACGACTGCGGTTGCGCTGATCCGCCATATGGGCATGAAAACCGTTGAGGTCCACCTGCATGCCGGTATCCCGAACCACATCCTGAACGATATCCACGGGAAAGCCGTATGTGTCGTAAAGCTTGAAAATCAGATCCCCGGGAATTTCCGTCTGACCAAGGGCTTGTAATTCGCCGATTGATTCGTTGAGCAGCTTGAGCCCGGTATCCAGCGTCTCCATGAAACGCTTCTCTTCGTTTACAATCACATTGCGGATAAACGCCGAGGCCTCGGCCAGTTCGGGATAGGCCGGACGCATGATGTCGAAGACAGTCTTGACCGTCTCGCTTAAAAAGGGTTTTTCCAACCCGATATTGCGACCGTAGCGGATGGCCCGGCGCATGATGCGTCGCAGGACGTAGCCTCGTCCTTCGTTGGCAGGCAATACGCCATCGCCGATGAGAAATGCGGCGGCGCGGCTGTGATCGGCGATCACCTTCATGGCCACATCCATGGCGCCATCCTGCCCGTAGGACCGCCCGGCCAACTGCTCGGTATGGGCGATGATCGGCCGAATCAGGTCCGTATCGAAGTTGGTGGGTTTGTCCTGCAGCACCGACGCCAGCCGTTCCAGCCCCATGCCGGTATCGATGCTCGGTTTGGGCAAAGGCGTCATGGTGCCTGATTCATCCTGATTGAACTGCATAAAGACCAGATTCCAAATCTCCAGAAAACGGTCGCAGTCACAATCCACGCCGCACTCGGGCCGGCCGCAGCCCAGCGCTTCGCCGCGGTCCAGGTGGATTTCACTGCACGGGCCGCACGGACCGGTGTCGCCCATGGCCCAGAAGTTATCCTTTTTGCCCAACCGCACCATGCGTGCTTCGGGAATCCCGATGCGCCGGTGCCACAGGTCGTAGGCTTCGTCGTCTTCGGTGTAGACCGAGGCCCACAAGCGCTCGGGCGCCAAGCCGTAACCATTGGTGAGCAGATCCCAGGCAAATTCCACCGCGCTCTCTTTGAAATAGTCTCCGAAGGAAAAGTTCCCCAGCATCTCAAAAAAGGTGTGGTGGCGGGCCGTGTAGCCCACATTCTCCAAGTCGTTATGCTTGCCGCCGGCCCGCACGCACTTCTGGGACGAGGCCGCGCGCACGTAATCGCGTTTCTCTTCGCCCATGAAGGTGCGCTTGAACGGTACCATGCCCGCGTTGGTGAACAACAGCGTGGGATCGTCGTGGGGCACCAGCGAAGCACTGCGCACCAGGCGGTGGTTATGCTTTTCGAAATAGTCGAGAAAGCGTTTGCGAATCTCATTACCCGTCATTTGGCCGACTCCGTTTTACCCTTCACGTCCGATTCCGGCGCCTTTTCCGCTTGCTTATCGTCCAGCCCCACGGCAACACGCACTTGTTCGTTGATGGCAGTGAACAAGTCCGGGTTGTCCGTCAGAAAACTTTTGACGTTCTCACGCCCCTGCCCGATGCGTTCGCCGTTGTATGAGTACCAGGCGCCGCTTTTGTCAATAATGCCGGCTTCAACACCGATGTCCAGCAGGTCACCTACCCGGGAGATTCCTTCGCCGTACATGATATCAAACTCCGCTTCTTTGAACGGCGGCGCCATCTTATTCTTCACCACTTTAACGCGCGTACGGTTGCCCACTACGTCCTGGCCGTTTTTAATGGCCCCCGTGCGGCGGATATCCAGGCGCACCGAGGCGTAGAACTTCAAGGCATTGCCCCCGGTGGTGGTTTCGGGATTACCGAAGACCACGCCGATCTTCATGGGGATCTGGTTGATGAATATCAAGCACGTGTTGGTCTTGCCGATGGTGCCGGTCAACTTGCGCAGGGCCTGGGACATGAGACGCGCCTGCAGTCCCATGTGGGCGTCGCCCATCTCCCCCTCGATCTCGGCCCGGGGCACCAGAGCGGCCACCGAATCGATGACCATCACATCGATGGCGCCGCTGCGCAGCAACATGTCGGCGATTTCCAGCGCCTGTTCACCGGTATCGGGCTGGGAAACAAGCAGTTCATCGCAGTTGACACCCAACCGACGCGCATAGCTGGTGTCCAAGGCATGCTCGGCATCGATAAATGCGGCAATGCCGCCCCTTTTCTGAGCATTGGCCACGGCGTGCAGGGCCAGGGTGGTCTTGCCCGATGACTCGGGGCCGAAGATTTCAGCAACACGCCCCCGTGGCAAGCCGCCGATACCCAGAGCCCGATCCAAGGCAATGGCCCCGGTGGAGATCACCGGCACATCGATGATTTGGCGGCTGCCCAGCTTCATGACCGACCCCTTGCCGAACTGACGTTCGATCTGGCCCATGGCAGAGTCGATGGCCTTGGCTTTATCTACCGAAACACTCATGCTTCCCTCCCCCTTAGTTGGTCTGATGGATGCGTACGATCAACATTTATTTCTGTCGTTTTCAATTTTTGCACAAGCCCTTAGCCATTTTCCTTATTTTCCAATGCCACCTGTGACAACGACGTGTATACGGCACCCTGGGGGCGCAAGTCACTCTTGAACAGCACCAGCTCAACGGCTTGAAACGGCTCGGCGGAAAAGCCGCCCTCCTGTTCAATGACGTCCAACAGCCGCCCGGGGTCCACACCCGCCTTAATCCGGGCCAGCGTCAGGTGGCCGCGATACGGCCGCCTTTCACGCTGATGGCCGGCCGATGCCAGATGGTCGTCCAACCGTGCATGCAGGTCATGGAGCCGCTCAATTTGCCCGCCCAAACCCATCCACAGAACCCGTGGCCGCTTTATGCTCGGAAACACCCCCATACCCTGCACGTCCAGATCAAAGGGGCGTACCCCTCGGGCAGCCGCCTGCATGGCGGAAACCACCCCATCCATTTGTTCCCGCCGGATATCTCCTAAAAATTTAAGCGTCAGGTGAATATTCTCCGGCCGCACCCATCGCATCGTGACACGCCGGCATTTCATGCGCGCCTGAAGATCGGCTGCCAGCCGGATGACCCGGCCGGGCAAGGCAAAAGCGATAAATGTTCGCGTGGGTATCTCCATGAAACCGGAGCGCCGTGGTGTTCTGCCGCCGACCGGTCGGCGGCCCATCAAGCGCCTTACGCCATCTCCGAAGGCAACCTCATTTGCGGTTCGCCAAGCATGAATGTCCCGCCTTCGATCCACTGTTTCAATAGTTCGGCGATCTGCCTGGCACGCACCATGCTGGACAATGGCACGGTGGGGATGCAATGTCCGTCAATGGTAATCTCGCCGCTTTTCAATTCGGCATAACTCACCTGGCCGAGACTGCGGGATATGCCCTTGGGGTAGTCGTGGCCGTAATCGACCACTTGCGTGAAAATTTCATCGTCGGATACGCCGGCAAAGCCAGCCATCTGTTCATCCAGAATAGGGATGGGAATCCCGAGCCCCACGGCAAGCGAGCAGCCGTATCCCTGCATGCTCACGCCCACGAGCCACTGGTCGCTCATCTGCTTCAGGTCGCCGGTAACCCACAAGGTGCCCGCCGGCCGAAGCGGGGTACCTCCCGGGGCGCGTTCGACAGTGC
>JABDRH010000355.1 GCA_013041835.1 Desulfatitalea sp.
TGATTTAGTGGATTTTACCATCTGGGTACCTCCTGTTTTTAAGGTGAAAGGCTTGTCAGCTACCTTTATAACAGGATTCCCAGATGGTTTCTCCGTTCTTTCTGATTTAACGTGCAAAATTCAGGTATTAACCTCGATATCACCATTTCCCGTTGGATAATCGATACCAGTATCATTTCCCAATTGCACCGTTCAGTGCTGAGCGAATAGGTATAATATTGAGCGTTTACGCAGTTCAAGGTGTCGACCAAGGCATTCGGTGGAAATCGACCGACGATCCGGGTGGATGTCCAGTTGCCTGAGGCCATGGCGTTTCCAGGGCTGCCGCGCCAACGTCGCGGTCAAATACCTGTAAACATGGCATCGCTGCTGCCGTCTTGCTTTTGCCGGCAATTTTCAAGACCTCAGACAACCCCATTGCGACCCGGCTTGGCAATTTCATATCATCGTCATGGCCCAGTTGTGACCATGCTCACGACTTACCACTTGCGGCGGTTGTACATGGCCTGGAACGTCACCATCCAGTAGTATTCCGCAATCCAGTAAGTAAATCGCAAGGTTTCCTTCTTTCCCCAGGTTGCTTCAGCGCGATCATAAAGCCCGTCCGTCATTTCTCTGCGCATGTACGCATAGGTGAATTGCAGAACCAGGCACTCTTCGGCGGTCCACACCGACGACTCCGGGTGGCGAAGCATAAGGGCCTTTTCCGCCGATATCAAATAGGACCCTTTCTCGTCGGATTTTTTATGCTGGGTGGGCGTAAGCGCGAACATACGAAGAAAGTATGGTTCATTGAGCTCGGTTCCGACCGCCAAGATCATCAGCATCGCGTTCGCGAGCCGCCGGCGCGTGTCCGGGTCCTTGCCCTTCTCGATCACATCCAACCCGCCTCTTGAGGTCGTTGCGGCCATGAGTTCATCGCTATCAAGTCCGGTTACCAATTGCCCTAGGCGCTTGAAAAAATCCATGTGCAATGCCATCAACTCCGGATCACCCAATAAACAGAAGATGGCCTGCTCTCGCCATAGACGTTCCTGGTCCGGCAGCCCTTGCGGCGTACCGAAGCCCCACTGGATTGTTTGCCCCTGCGCATTGGCCTTCATCATCTCTATACCGAGAGCCTTTTCCTCATCGCTAAGATAAGAAAAGTCCTGATAACCCGTCGGCCCAAACGGCCGATCAATCCGAAATGGTTTGTCACTCTGCCAATATCCATTTTCGTCACGCTCACGCGTCACTTGTTTTACTTTGTCTTTTTCCGTCATTTGTATTCTCCTTTTTCGATTCGTTCTCACCGCCCCGCATCCGTCACGGACACTTGATAATTTGCCACACTGTTGCAAAAGCACCAACAGGGCTTGCCAATACGAAACCGAATCAAAGCTCGTTGCTTCTGAGGTCAAACACGCCATTGAGCATACACAAATAGTCGTATTGCCCGACCCATAGGACATATCGCATGGTTTCCTTCGGACCCCACATGGCCATGCAGCGATCCCAAAGCGCATTCGTCATTTCGCGACGCATCGCCGCATAGGTGAGTTGGAGAACGAGGCGCTGTTCGTCGTTCCATACAGACGATTCCGGGTTGAGAATCTGGGAGGCCTTTTCCGCCGAAATCAAAAGCAGCCCGGTCTGGGGGTCGGGGTCGTTCTGCATCATTGGCACACTGGTCATAAAACGCGTAAAATAGAGGTCATTGCGTTCGGCCGCCATCGCGAATAAACTCAGCAACGCGTTAGCGACCCGCCGGTAAATGTCCGGGTTGTCGCTCTTCGAGGTCGCAGCTACCCCGTTCGAGTGCGTGGTCGCCTGCATAAGCTCGGTGTTACCGTCAAGTCCTGTTACCAAAGTCACCATTTGTTCGAAAAACGGGAAGTAAGCAGCTTGCAGCTCTGGATCATTCAGGACGCAGGCGGTGGCTTGTGTATAGTAGATACGATCTAGAGCAACCAGATTGCCCTTACCCAGGCCCGAATAGCGCTGCCCCTCTAATATTTTCTCGAGTAAACCAATACCGATAGACTTCTCTTCTTCGCTGAGCCAAGGCAACTGCTGATAAGCCTCTGGCGATAGCGGTACATCAAGTCGGAATGGTTTGTCAACTTTCCAGAAACCTAGCTCGTCGCGCTCACGGGTTGCTTGTTTAGCATCCTCATTTTTTTTCATTTCCATTCTCCTTTTTGTTTTGTCGTTTGTCTTCTTACTTTCCTCTGGTGAACAATTTTTCAAAGCCGACATCGTTTCGGCCAATCCATGGCGTCGGCATATTAAAATTATGGCTTGAGCTACTGTGCAAGTCTATATGATCTTGGGCCAAGGTATCGCCAAAATTGGGCATGCCCATATCAAAATGGAAGGTAAACATTATTTCACCTGTTCGATACAAACGACCATTTTGATCGTAATTTTCCGCAAGACGTAAGAGAAACGTTTCTTTATCAATGTAAAGAATTCGGTGACCGTAGACAAAATTTTTGTCATGTATCGTCATCTTAATGACATAAATTGGCCTGCGTTCCCATTTTAAATTATGGTATTCTAATCCTTTATCGGGTGACGTCAGATACGCCGATCCATCATGGTTGGTCGGGAAAAGCAATTCCTTCTCGGCAATTAATTCCAATTTCGTCGGGAATATAGTTTGCGATATTTTTTGTGCACACAGGTCACTGTCAAGATATATCGCATCACCCCCAGCCACGGCGTCTTGTACGTCGGTGGATGACATGAGGCGAACCCGTCTGAGCCCTGCCACATATAACATCACCTGATCGTATTTATCCGGGGCCATGTAGGTAATAAAATTGACCTGATTTCCAAACGCATCTCGTGGAGCGAAATATCTGGAAAGATAGGCTTGAAATTCACCTTGTGCTTGAGCTCTTTCGTCAAGCCAACCATATGGCTCCAGTACTCTGCCTTGTAGCCTGAGCGTCCACATTAAAAAGCCTTGCGAAATGTCTTCTCGCAGAGACCCGGTCCAACCTCGTACTTCGGAGAGCATGTACCTGTTGTCCCAACCAAAATAACGCTTGAGCCAATTGTAATAGATTTGATTGGCCTTGAGCTTTCCTTCGGGCCTGGGAAATGGAAGGCCTGCCACGTATGTTGCCTCATTTATCAAGCCTGTTTGGTTGTCCAACATAGTTTGCCCCATGTGTTTCTTTGTCGCTTCTGCTATTGGGATTGCATAGTAATATTGTTTGGTTGGGACAATTTGCATTTCAGGAAAATTACCCGCAAAGGGGGGCGCGCCCGGTTTAAAACGATTATAGTGATACTCCGTCATAAGCGCTTTAAGACCTGGGTGCTGCTCCTTATCCTTATAAGAATAAGTACCCGGCTTTATCTGCGAAGCGATCTTGTGAACTACATCCGGAGCCTTAAAACCAATGACTTCAGCCCACAATGTTTTCATAGCCTCAACATCGTAACTTAACTTGGCGTGTACATCCGGAGGCAGGATTTTTTTGTAACTGAAGGCATCCGATGTTAACCATGGCCTGGGGTCATCGTAGAATTCCTTACTGTCCTTAAGATCCTTGATCGTAACGACTCTAAACTTTTCTGCAGCCCATACGGTTGCCGTCATCATTCCGAACGTCCCAATTATAGCCAAAAAACATACAAAAAAGATTTTTACCTGTTTCATTTTTTCCTCCATTCATTATTCAGATCTTCAACGCCCTTGATAGGCTCGCACAGCGGGTGACGCACATACCCAACATCAATGGTGAACAGATGGTCAGCTTTCCCGCTATTCCTGCTATTATTATAACAAAGCCAGCCAGAGAACTCGGTGCTCTCAAGTTACGCCATATCCTTACTCTCGGATGTATGGATCCTTGCCGGAGCCGGAAATGCCCTGCATATTTCGAACCGTTTCGGGTAACCTGGGATCATCCGGTGCAACGACTATCTGAGTTCGGCGATTGGGAATGGGTACCCAGTATTTGTTTGGGCAGGCATATGTTGTACCTTCTCCACATATCTCATTTCTCATGTAGCTTGGATATGCGGGAAATGTATCGATATGGAGCAAAAAAACATTATAGGTGACGTAAAAGCCAAGCAACATCATGGGCTGGATCGCACCTGCCAGTGCGAGAAACCGGACAATTCGCTTCTTGCTCGATGATATCTTCAGGCGGTCAATCCCTTTTTCTACAAATGTTTGGCCTTTGTCATCCTTATAAAAACGCAGGGCGGTAAATCCGACGCAAGCAAGGCCAACGCCGACCCCTTCATACAGGGGCCACTGGTAGACCTGGCCGGGGAATATGCTGAAAGACGCCCACACACCTGGGTATGCCGCAAGTCCGGTGCGCAGGATGAGCAGTTCAATGAGCATATCGATGATAAACATGGCGATGAATACGACAACCAGACAGGAAAGCGGCCGAATACCTGGGCGCCACGCCAGCATCTTTCGTATGAGCCAGCACCCGGCCAGCGCCGTCAACATCCAAAAGCCGAGATAGAAACCGCCCATCATCAAAAGGGGTTCTGGAAAGTTCTCGAGGTTTGGATAACTCGCGCCTGGAATAAAAGACGCCCAACTGCCCATATTGAATGTGTGGCTGTTATAGGTGAATGAGAAGTTGAAATAGTTGACCATCGGGTCCATCCACCAGATGAGCAGGAAATTTATGACCATTAATCCGTCAGTGGGGATATGTTTTTCGCGTATCACAGGCATCAGCACAAATTTGATAAATACGGCAAGACCGGTCACCCCCCCGAGCGCTTCACAGATTCTGACGGTCAGCCAGACGTTATGGGGCAGGGAGTCACTGCCGACTGGTGACGGGCGGAAGATGGGGGAAAGGAGCCATGAGCCCCAAACATAAGCGGCCACCAGCAAA
>JABDRH010000360.1 GCA_013041835.1 Desulfatitalea sp.
GCGTCCACGATACCGCCGCCTGCATGGCCGGCGAACGGTGATAATCCACCCGGCACGCCTGCAGGGCCGATAGTGCGAGCAGCGTGTCCCAAACCGGCGACTGGCAGGCCTGGATATGCAGCCCGCCGTTGCGCTTGTACGACCAGCGCCGGTTCAACGCATCCAGTCCCAAGTGCATGGCGGGATGGGATAGGTCGTACCCTTGCACCTGCATGGCCATCAAGCTGTAAATCCAGGGCGGCTGAATGCCGCCCCAGGCGCCGTCGGCCTCCTGGTGGTCGACCACCCATTTCAGGCAAGCCTGGATGGCGGCGGAACGGCCCGGTGTCCAATGCAGCCGTTGGAGCAAATGCAGGCAACGGTCGGCAAACAGAAAAAAGCGCGGCCACGATACCGGCGCGCCCCGCTTGGGCAGTGAAAAGTCAAAGGCGTCCCGCCCATGGGGGAAAAGCTCGTCCAACCGCGCATGGGCCGGCAGGGGGCGCACCGGCCGTCGGGCCGACAAAATGGCCAGCGGCACCATGGTGGCCCGCGCCCATGAGGCGAAATTGTAGATGTTAAAGGGAAACCATTTCGGAAAAAAGATGATTTCCGGTGGTATATTGGGGGTATGGCGCCAAGGCCATTCGCCAATCAAGGCCAGCCAGAAACGGGTGAAAACACGAATGCCGGCGAGACCGCCATGGGCCATTATCCATCGACGCGCCCGCCGCAGGGCGTCATGGTCGGGCGCCAGGCCGACGGCCCTGAGCGCGGCATAGGTCTCCACGGTGGCATTGATATCTCCATGGGGCGCATCGCAGTAAATTTCCCAAGAACCATCCGGCCGCTGTTCATCCAGCAGTCCCTGCGCGAGCCCGGCTTGCTTGGGATCGTTTCGGATGCCGAGAAAATGCAGGGCCAGGAGCCATTCGGCCTCCATGCAGGCGTTGGATTCCAATATGCCGACCCAGTATCCTGCCTGAGCCTGGTGCGTTTCAAGCCAATCGATCCCCAATGCGATCACTTCATCGATGTCGCTGAATGGGGTGCCGGGGTCCGTGGTGTTGACCGCCTCCATCACTATCTCCAAAGCCGATGTGAATATGTTGTTTCACGGTGAATGCATATGCAGGGCGCCTGAAATTTGATATCCAAGGGTGTCATGATGCTTTTCCCGGACCCAAATAGTCATCGATCAAGGAGGCTGCCATGATGCGGCCCGCCATCGGCATTGTCATCGCCATGCCCAGCGAAGCCCGCGCGCTGTTCGGCCGAAGTGGTGCGCGGCGCATGCGGCGGCGGCGCATCCCTGTGCTGTCGACAGGGCCCGATGCGCAACTGCTGGCGATCTGCGGCGGTGTCGGATTGGACCGCGCCCGGACGGCCGCCGATCGATTGGTCATGGCCGGTGCGTCGGCGTTGGTCAGCATCGGACTGGCCGGGGGGCTGGACGACCGGCTGCCCAGCGGCCACCTGGTGGTGGCATCCAAGGTAAGGCTGTCCGGCGCCCGGCAAGGTGAACGCGCATGGTGCGCCCATCAGGACGCGGCCGTTGCGGCATACGATGTTCTGGCGGCGGCGGGCGCCGCCGTTTCCCGGGGTCCGCTGCTGACGGCTCAACGGGCGGTCTTGTCCACCAGGAATAAAAGGACCCTGTTTCTCCGCACCCAGGCCCTTTCGGTCGACCTGGAGAGCGCCGCCGTGGCAAGCGCCGCCCAACAGGCCGGTATTCCCTTTTTCGGTCTGCGGGCGGTATGTGATACAGCCCGACAATGCGTGCCGCAAGTTCTGTCCGACGGCCTCGATTCATATGGCCGCATCCATTTGGCGGTTCTGCTGCGAGCGTTGCTTGTGCGGCCGGCGCTCGCTTTCGATTTGATGCGCATGGGCCGCTCATTTGCAGTGGCGCGCCGCTCACTGACGCTTGCCTGGCGATTGCTTCAAGACCGACATGTCCTATTCGCCTTGCTTACCGCCGGCTCGATTTGAGCAGCTTCACGGGGTGCCTCACCGCATCGAGCACCGCCGAGGGTTCGAAGCCGCAATGGACCATGCAGTTCTCACACCGGGCATCGGCATTGACCCCATAGCGCGACCAGTCGGTGTCGGCCATCAACGCCGGGTAGGTTGGTGCATACCCGTCATCGATCAGATAACAGGGCCGCTGCCAACCGAAAATAGTGTAGGTGGGGTTGCCCCAGGG
>JABDRH010000371.1 GCA_013041835.1 Desulfatitalea sp.
GGTCACCTTCGAAATGATCGAAACGGGCCCCGAGAATCAACCGCATGGGTTGGATCAGTTGGTAGCTGCCTTGTGCATATACGCAGAAGGTTTGCATGTCGATCGCATAGTCCAAATACTTCTTCCCCTTCTCGCGGCCGTTGCCGGCCAGAAGGTTCCAGCGTTCACGTTCAATATCTTCGATCATGTAATCGGCGCCGATAATGACGCTCAACTCCCGTTGCGCAACAGATCCCAGCAGGTTGTAGCTGGCGCCCGCACCGTAAACTTTTCTATTGAAGTTGCGCAGGTTGCCCAGAATGTCTCCGGACTTATAATCGTCGGGGTCATTGGCATACCAGCGCCAGAACTCCTGGTCGTAGCCCCACACATTGAAGAGCAGCTTGGCATCGGCGTTGAGCTGAAAGTCGAAGTCCACGCGCCCTTCCACGCGATCCTTGCCGCCGCCATTGGTCTCGCTCACCGCCTGTGTGGGATCGGCGCCGAGCTTTTCCGCATCGATGTATCCTGGAGCGTCCCAGTCGGAATTGAACCCTCGCAGGCTGACGCGAATGTCCAAGCGATCGGTCAGATGGCGGGTGACCCGGGCTGCCGCGTTGAGGCGATCCCACTTGGAGTTATCTTGATACCCGTCGGTGTGGTAGGTCTGTATCGAGTAGACCTGGTCCCAATCTTTACCGGCAAGCCCGCCCACAAAGTTGGTTTCATAGGTGTTATTGGCGCCGTACTGCAGTTTAAGGTGGTTATGGTCCACGTGCTTTTGGGTGTAGTATGCGATCGATCCGGCGGAGGCATAGTTGCCGTAGAGAACCGACGAGGGTCCCTTGACAATTACCACCCGCCCGAGTTCGTCCGGGTTGATGATGTTGGTGTCGGCATAGCCGTCACCTTCGTTCAGGGGAATGCCGTCAAGAAAGATGGCTGTATTGGGCCCATGGGAGTTGCCGCTGAAACCGCGCATGGTAAAGTTGGCGGCCGTCCCGCCCTGCTTGTACTGGACGACGCTGATCCCCGGAGAAAGGGTAACGATATCCAGCGGGGTAATGTAGATCCGGTTGGCGATTTCCTCGTTGCTTAACACGGTGGCCGAAGCCGCCGCCAGATCTTTATTGGCCGCTTCCCCGCGAACCACGACATCTTCAATGGTGACAACACTTGCGTCATCCTTGTTTTTAGCGCTTGTCCCTTGATCCCCGGCCGCGGCGGGAAAAGTGCAAATCAACCAATAAAGTGCATGCATCAGCATTGTGCCGAGCACAATGGACCGGTAGTTCAGCTTCATCATCCCACTTGCTCCTTCATCTCAGAATCCGTTTCAGCCGTTCTATTGAATTTCGAACGTCAAACTGGCGGCATAACTGTACTGGTCGCAAACGGACGGATCCGTGTAGGGGGCTTTGTGATGCGCTGTCACCAGCCACGCCCCTGGCGTGGACAACCTGATGCGGGCCTTTCCGGAGGCATCGGTTTTGGTGGCATAGGCAAACGTATTCTTCTCCCTGGAGAAACCGACGTAAGTGGCAAGCACCTGGGCGCCGGAAAGCGGTTTTTTCCTGAACAACACCTCCACCGGCAGCCTGTCACCAATGCGCAATGCGCCGGGGTCGGCCAGGGGAACGATTTCCAGCGCGTGCCCGAGCGGTTTTGCGTAAAGCTCACCCGACGCGGTACCGTGGTGGACGATGGCCTTGCCGTATTTTTCCGAGTACGAGCATTCGATGACGTTTTCCAACCCCTCTTTGGATTTCCCGCGCTGGTAGCCTTCGGTGGTCTTGGTCCAGAAACGCCCTTTCTGGAACGCCGCGACCATGTGAGTTCCTTCATGGCTGAGCGCTTTTTCGGTCTTGTACGCTCCGTCGGAGTCAATTTTAATCTCAATCCGGTCGCCTTTGGGGGTCAGCATGAAGATCCGATCCAGGTAGTCTTGCTGAAGAAAAACGCGTGCCGGAAAGTAGTGATCGTACCCTAATATCATGGCGATCTTTTCTTCAGGACCGGGAGTGTAGTCTATAGCCTCGATCCACATGTCGTGGGCAAGCACAGCAGAAGCCATTGCAGCCATGCAAATCAGGACGGCCAGTGTCATTTTCGTTGATCGAAACCGCACATTTTTCATCATAAACTCCTTTTTTTTTAAATCATTTAGCGTCGCGTGTATCTCTACACGGAACAGTTCAAGCCTGCCGTTTGATAAATGAAACCCGGCCGGTAGAGCCACATACGAAGCCCATACATAAAGCAGCGATTTGCCTTACCCGGTGCGACATGGGCAAAAAAAAACCACAAAGGCCGTGCCCAAGGTCAGGGGCCGCCTTCGTGGCGCATACGGTACAATATACTATTTTCTTCTACGGTGTATAGGGCAGCTTCCAGCTCCCCCTCTCGTTAAAAACTGCTTTTACAGATTCAAACCTGCTTTGTCAACCCCAATGTTGCATAAAAAAGATACCCTAATTGGACAATTTGAATCCGTGCGAATGTTTATTTCCTTTCGCTCATCTTTTTTATGCAACTTTGGGGTTGACGGAACGAACTTAGGAACGAAAGCCATGAATCAAGTTCGAAAATTGCATTTGATCATTTTTTAGATCAGCGCTCTATTTTTTTCTTGACAACAGGCAATTGGATAAAATAATCTGACAATTATAGAACATTGTTCTATTTGCGTCTCCTTCCATCTGAAAAGGATAGTACTTTTTTCCAAGGTGCTCTTTTTGCGAAATTGCGGGATTATATTTCGGGTCTTGTGGTGCATTTTAATTTCAGCTTTTTCGTGAAGGCATAAACGGCAGTAACTGCCCAAAAAGCTATGGTAGAGCACTAATTATTAATGCTTTGCATAAGTGCTCATATATAAACCCAAATGTTGTATAAAAAAGTTTACCGAAAGATATTAACCATATTATATTTATTTTAATATCGCCTACAAGTGCGGTTAATATGCGCTACAAGCCACCTGTAAACGTTCATAATGAAATCAATGGTAAATAAAGCGACGAGATGGAGGGGGGGCATGAAAAAAGCGAGCATATTCATATTTCTTTTTGCATCGATAATCCTTATCGGAATGGTGACATATCCGGCAGCTGCGGGTAAGAAAAAACCGAGTATAGCAGAAATGAAAAAATGGAAGGTCCCGATGGATGATCCGAGACCATATATCCAGAACGGCTTTTACAAGCATTTCTTGTCTGATGAGCAATATATGGCTTTTGTTTATGATGTGCCATCCATGAAGCAGGCCTGGTCGGAGATCGTTGGTTTCAAGGCACCCGAGGTGGTGGGCAAGATCGCACCGGAGATCAAACCGGGAAAGTATAGCTACAAGGACAAACAAATATTCCCAGGACTCAAAGAGCTTATGCCGGAATATTTTTACGAGATGTTCGATAAGCCCGGACCACCGGTGGCGGGGAAATTCTCAGAAATAATCATCATTCCTACCCGCCAGTACTACTACTCTTTGCCCGTGGCTATGGCCACAAAAAAACACGATGGGCAGACAAAGCTGGATGATGCGGGTTATATCATAGATTCGAGCTATTCCGCGGGATATCCCTTTCCAAGGCCTTCTGGAAATTTCAAGGCGCAGCAGATCTTATACAATATGCTGAAGCGTTATCTGCCTTGGGAAAACAGCTTCAGCATATCCGTACTCAACGGTTATGATAAAAACTTGCGCAGGGACATGGTAGACGCATGCTCGGACGCGCTTGAAATCCGTCTGAGCGGACGCGTTCAAATGGCGCCCATCGGATGGTTTGACAAGCGCGCGGCGGATCAGGGAGAAGAGACAGCTTCAATTTATTTTTTTCAGGCACCGCGGGATCAATATGGTAACATTTCAAACATTATCACATATATCTCTCCAGAGAAATTAGACAGCAGTCTCATGTATCTGGCATCTTTGAGACGCGTTCGAAAAATGACATCGACCGATACGCAGGATGCCTTCGGTGGGACAGATGCAGATCAGGACTCAGGTCATATCGGAGGGTTTGCGCAGAAAATGTCACCGAACATATACCCCATGGATTACAAGGTGCTTGAAGAACGGGAGTACCTTGTGCCGGCACATAGCCTGGACGGATCGCCGTATATTGACTCTGAATCCGGGGAGTTCAAACTGCTTGAGTTTGAGCGAAGACCCGTATGGGTGGTCGAGGCCAAAGAGTTGGATAAAAACTATATCTATTCTAGGCGTGTGGTCTTTCTGGATAGGGAAACACTGGTATCGTTCATGTCTATGAACTATGACCAGCAGGGGCGTCTGTATCGAACGGCTCTTAATACGCGAAGTTTTTTACCTGATATGGGTATGTTCCTCATCGGGGTGACCGCACTAACAGACCACATCGATCAACATACCACTGTTGGCACGGCTTTATCCGTGCCAATCCATGGATTAAATCGAAACGATATTGCCATGGGAAGTCTGCTAAGGAGAAGTACGAAATAATTAATTGGAAAATGTTTGCCATCCAATGCGATTGAAAAGATGGAGAAAGGAGATAGAAAAAGGAAGATTTGGGTCGGTCAGTTTTTTTTTCGAAGAGGACAAACAAAATTGCAAAAGAAATAAGGAGGAAACACCAATGACCATCAAAGCAAGATCAAAATGGAATGGACCCCGATTGCCGTATATTCGCACCGAGGAGGACGTCGACAACAAATTATCTCACCTGAGCAAGGAAGACCAGGCGCTGGCAAAGGAAAACGTGACAAAAGGGCCACCCAGCGACGCTTCATATATTTTAGGGACCGACCCGCAGTTACAAGCTATCTTCGTGCTCTTCGAGAGAGGGGTCGAAGGGCTCCTTAGGCCGGAATACCAAATGATTCCCGGCAGCCTTATGAACATTCTTTGCCGCGTGATCGCAAGGATCACCCGAAATGAGTGGTACCAGCAGGCTTTTGACATAGCAGCGATTGGCGCCATACCGCTTTGGAATGAAAATGATACTAAAAAACAGGCCCAATACTTGAAACTAGGCATGCTTGACGCTCCAGACTCGGACGTCTGGACCGAAGAGGAGAGCTTGATGATCAAGTTCACTACAGCTTGCATGACCTATACGATGACCAATGAAATTTACGATATGGCGCTTGAGACGTGGGGAGAGAAGAAACTCCTTCGCTACATGTTCTTTATCGGCTTTGTTCAGACGAACATGATGATGTCGACGGCCCTTGACATGCGCTCGGATTATGGGACAGAGCCGGATGTTTGCCTTAATTTCGGCCCTGAAGCCCACGAAGCATACCTGAGTATCAACAACACAACCTATCAGAAACTAATGGATCTGTGGGACACAACGCCTTCGCTTATTCCCGGTTCGGTGTGATTTCAGGGATTTCTGAGCGCGCCTTGGGACCTTTCCTTTGGAAATGCGATCGACGGCATTCTAAAGCAGCATAATCCGCAGACACTTGTGGACTTGAGGATATAGAGAAGAGGCAACTTTTTTCGATAGGCAAGCATTTAGGTTTCTTAGTAATATAAGAAGGCAAACAAGCATTTCAGAGTGGAAAGGAGAATCAACAATGACAATCACAGGAACAAAATACGCAGAATATCCAAAAGCCAGAATGAAAGTAATTCACGAGGAAAAAGACATCAACGCATTGTCTCACCTAAGCGCGCAGGAAAAAGCGTTAGCCAAGAAAAACCTGCCAAAGGTCTGGCCCAGTGACGGCATGTATATGATGGGAAACGACCCGGAGCTTCAGGTGGCGTTTTCGCTCTCCGAGAGGGCGGCCGAAGCGCTCCTTGCGCCAGACAGTCAAATGTTCCCTTACACCACCATGAATCTGATTTGCGCGGTAACCGCCAGGCTCACCAAGTGTGAGTGGTTCATGCACGGTTGGACGGTTGTTACATCCGCCGCCGTCAACGCCTGGGAAGGGGAGGATGTAGGGCGCGATCAACACTACTTTCAACTCGGCATGCTTGAGTTCCCGGACGCGAAATGCTGGAGTGCCGAACAGAGTTTAACTATCAGATTCAATGAGGCTTGCCTCGAATATCGCATGACTGATGAGTTGTACAATGAAGCGAAGGAGATGTGGGGAGAAAAAAAGCTTCTTCGGATAATCTACTTTATTGGCTTTGTACAGACGACATTGATGATGGTAAACGCCGTCAACATAAAAGGAGACTATGGGACAGAACCGATTTTTTGGACTCAGTTCAACACTGATTCCCACAAAGCACAAATGAAGATGAATGCGGACTGCTGGGAGGCACAGATGGAGCTGTGGAATTCTATCCCTCCGCTTAATGTGTGACTCAGCCGGTTTCAGAGCGTCTTGAAATCCTGATCGGGTTGCCCAGCTGACAAATGGCGGATTCAGATGAATGATACTGTTGAGATAGTGAGGCCTGGGCGCGATGAGTGTGGTTTCCTTATGGTTGAAATAAAATCGTATGAACAGCTTAAAAGGGATAAATAGAGTAGCATTCAATGTACTATTGTTGCCATAGGCAGCTCAAGTTCAAAAAATCACAAAAGGAGATAAGAAAATGCAAAATAAAAAGTTTACAGGTAAGGATCTAAAATGCAATGTTCAGCCAGAGGGCGCCCGAATCAAACTGATCCATAAACGGTCTGACATGGACGATCTGCCCTATATGACCGATGAGGAAAAAAATGAAATCGAGGATATGCTTGTTAAATGGGTGAACAGTAACGCCGGCGTCGAAGCATCTTACGGCTACAAGATGCTTGCACACGACCCCAAGTTGATGCAGTTTTTTAGTATGGATTTCACCATGGGGGCGGTTGCCCTTGTGCGTGAGGAGCTGCCGGATTTTGGTGATTATATCACGGTCAACACACCCTGGAGCGCGATGTTGTATGTGGCCGCGAAGCATCACGATTGCCAATGGCAAATCCACAGTGTTCTGTCTATTCATTCGAGGATAAAGGGTTTTGATCCTCAAAAGTTCGCGATGGTAGACTACCCGGATCATGACACATGGAACGACGAAGAGCGATTGGCGATCGAATTTACTAAGGCCGTACTTGATCACAAGATGACAGACGAATTGTACAAAAAGGCTGAGAAAGCCTGGGGGGTGAAGGGGGTTATGAGGATAATCTGCTGGCTCGGGATGTTTACGTCATGGTGCTACTTATTCAATTCATTCAAGATTACATCTCCGGCCAACGCGCCTTACAGCGGCGACGACCCTTCAGAATGGGGTTTCGTAGATATGTACAATCAAGGGAAGTCAATGGAAGAGTCCTGGGGGGACGCGGTCACGTTGAGCAGCCAAAAAGAAAATGCGTGAGTTAAATCACGGCTTGACTTTGCAAGCAATGCCGGTGAGACGGCGCGGCACCCCCGTGTAGCTGACGCCAATTTTACAAAAACCGCTCGGTCATCCAGTCCCGAACGCGTGGGTGGTGAGTTCTTTGTTGAGGGGCAAAACCCTCAGTGCTTAGAAATCGGATTGTTCTGAAATCGCGCCCCAGGTGGTGTTTTGGACACCTTATGGGGCGCTGTACAAGTTGTCGGACCGATCCGGCTTAAGGGTCCCGGCATTAAATAATTTCTGAATATAGCGGATTTTGGAGACCCATCATGACAATGCTTGAATCCGATAAAAAGGCCTATGTGCGGTCCTCGCAGGCGGGCGTAAAGCCCGCCCCTACATCATTTTACCATTTGTCAGCGGCTGTCATCACCCACAAAGATTAAAAATTAGTGGCATTGAAAGCCAATAGTGTCATGCATCAGCGTGGCTCGCAGGCCAAATTTTGATAGGGGTAGGAGGAGGCGGTTGCCGGACTCCTCCCCCCTCCGAACCGTGCATGCGGATCTCCCGCACACGGCTCTCCAGAAGGCAGTTCACCTTTTCAAGTATTGACAGACCTCTGCATGGGCTGCGGATAGCGAGAACAGCCCCTGCTCGGCAAACAATGCATTAGTTCAGCGCTGATGGACCCGAAACCCCGACTTCGACCCTTGCCCCCTCGACGCTTTCTTAGAATGCTCCGTAACCACATCCTGATCCAGCAGTCCAGGGAATTAAACGTTGTTCAACAAGGGCCTCGTCGGCCTCTTGCTCGCTTTTTCATCGGCTATAGTACCATCCGCATGGCTTCGCCATTCCCTAGCAGGCTCGCCGGTACGTACGGCCGAATCGAGTTCGTTATCCTACGCACTGGTCGTTCACCTCCCGTTGCTCCCCACCCCACCTCACGGCGACGCAGTTACGTTCGGTTACAGGCCCGCAGAGCGACTGGCCTGAAGAGGACTCTCACCTCTTTGATTGTATGCGCTTGCAGGCGCACTAGGGGCGGGCTTTATGCCCGCCCGCAAGTGATGCACAGCTTTTTTGCAGTCAACAGCATTGGGGGGCAGCCCTCCCCAAAATCCGAGATAATCTGTAATTATTTCATGCCGAGACCCTTTTTCTCAGCTGGTTGAGAATCCAATATCTCCCGGATCTTGGTCAAGAAGGCTTTCGGGCTGAGGGGCTTTTGGATGAAATAATCCCCTTCGGCCTGAATACCCCTGCTGGCGATGATATTGGCTGTATAGCCGGACATGTAGAGCGTTCGAACATCTGGCTGCATGGCCTTGATGCGATCGTTGAGCTCCTTGCCGTCCATGGAGGGCATGATCACATCCGTAACCAGGAGGTGAATGGGGCCGGGATGCTTTTCACACAGCACGATGGCTTCCCCGGGTTTGTCGACGGCAATCACTGTGTAACCGTTTCTTTCCAGCATTCGCTGGCAAAGACGCATGATCTGCTCTTCATCCTCCACCACCAAGATCGTCTCGTTGCCAGTTAGTTGCCGGACCGTTTCAGATAAGGCAATTGGCGTCTCCTCACCTACGAATCGAGGGATGTAGATTCGAATGATGGTGCCGTATCCCGGCTCGCTATAGACGTTGACGCCTCCGCCGTTTTGCTTGGCGATGCCGTACACCGTGGACAGTCCCAGGCCGGTGCCAATATTTTCTTCCTTGGTCGTGAAAAAAGGCTCGAAGATTTTGGCCTGGGTCTCCTTATCCATGCCGCATCCCGTGTCACCGAAGGCCAGGACCGCAAATTGGCCCGGCTTAAGCTCCGGATGGAATCGACTATACTC
>JABDRH010000374.1 GCA_013041835.1 Desulfatitalea sp.
GTCAATGGCTTGGCCGATGTGCGGGTGGTCGAGCAGGATATCCTGAGCCTGGACATCGCGGCGTTGGCCCGGGAAGCCGGGCGGCCTCTGGTGGTGTTGGGTAACCTGCCCTACAACATTTCCTCTCAGGTGCTGATCCGGCTTATCCACTGCCGTCCTTTTCTTCGGCGCGCCGTGCTGATGTTCCAGACCGAATTGGCCGACCGGCTGCATGCGTCGCCGGGAAGCAAAGCTTATGGCCGCTTATCCGTCCTGCTGCAGTATTGCGCCGACCTGCGCGTGCTGCGCGATGTCGGTCCGGACATGTTCTTTCCCAGGCCCAAGGTAGGTTCCACCCTGCTTGGCATCGACTTCAAGCCGATGATCAATCCCCAAGTGAGCGACGAAGCGCTGATGGTCAAGGTGGTGCAGGCGGCCTTCGGCCAGCGGCGCAAGACCTTGCGCAATGCCCTCGCCAGCGGTTTGCTGCCCTTAAACAGTACCCGTGCGCAAGCCGTTTTGGAACGGGCCGGCATCGACCCGCGCCGACGTGCGGAAACGTTGAATGTGAACGAGTTTGTGACGCTGACGGATCGTATCGCAGAGGCGATTGCCGATGCGGATGAGGCCGTTGAAACCCGCGCGGACCGTTGACCCCAATGTTACAACATTTCCTTGCGCCCATCTTTTTGATCCAACATTCGGGTTGACATTTGGTCTGGTTCCATATAACCGAGTTAGGGTTGATATTGCCGAAGGCGTCAACGCTCAGATTGGGGGCTTCCACGGATCTGAATGCTCAGCAGCGCTGTACGGTATTTTCCCCACCCATTTAATTTACGCTGAATAACCTAAAAATTGCTCCAGCCAACTTGCCGATGGTTGCGCGACGCTTCCGGGAAATCCCCATCGGCAAACGGTTTGTGTCTTTCGGCTGAAAAGCTGGAGTGCTTTTGCGATGTTGTTCAATGGGCGAATTTAAGAAAAGTAGATTGTTAAAACAACTGGCTAAAAAGAAGAGAAAAGTTTGTCACAAACTTAAACTAGGAGGAGGCGGCATGGAAATCAAAAAAATAGTTGTTTGCTTTGTGCTGATTTTTTGCTTCATGACGGTAAGCTGCAATCATGGAACATTCACGCCGGTAGTTTTTATTCATGGCATTTCCAGCTATGGCGGCACGAGTCTTTTTTATCTGTATGAACAATTCGCTGCTCAGGGATATCCGGAAGATGTATTGTACATGCCGGTACTGCCGAGATATGGTGCCGGGCCGGCGCCGGAAGGCGATCCGGAGTTCGCCTGGATTTATTTTCATGCGCCGAAACCCTACCAGCGAGCCGACTGGGAAAAATCGGGCGATACGATGCACAATCTACCATTCATGAAAAACTACCTTGATGATGTTTTAAGTACGACCGGCGCTGAAAAGGTCGACCTGATCGGCCATAGCAACGGCAGTACGGTCATTCGATTGCTTTTGGCCGATCCCTACTACGGCAAAAAGATTGGAAAGGTTATTATTCTTTCCGGATTTTGCGATACCTCCGGTGTATATGACGTAAATATGGTGACTTCTTATTTGCAGGATGTGACTGCGCTTGCGTCGTTACCGGCAGATGTCGCGTATTATGCCATTTCTTCAGAGTCAGACCTGAATGCAGCAAATGTGAATCCGCTGGCCGGTACGCCGAGCAATGGGAATCAACCACCGTTTGATGAAAATTTGTTTTTTTTCGATGAGACGATTGGCACGAATCACAATGTTTACGGCCGGGATCACCAACAGGTGGTGGTGAACTATGAAACATTTGAAAAGGCCTTTGAGTGGATAACCGGTTTTAAACCGGTGGCGCTTACGCCCAGATTCCGCATTGAAATTGGCGGAACGATCGTAAAGAGGTATGCGAATGGTTATTTACAAACGCCCCAATCAGAGGGAACGGTTACCGTTAATTACTATGATCCTTTCACCGGCATGGAGCTGGGAGCTGCCGGGACGTCCTTGATATCAGCGCAGGGGAGATATTCAATCAGCAATATACGGAGCGATCAACATCTAAAGATCATCATTGAAGCCAACGGCGCCAGGAGCGTCTATTTCCTGGCCGATAAAATCCAACACAACAGTGGCGCTTTAGATTTTATCGCGCCAGAACCCATAGCGTCGGATAACGCCGACGGGCAGCTTGGTGTCGCGGTGGCAACCCGTAATGAATACTTGAGTCGCGGTGGGTATGCCAATACGCCGGGTGATACGTTTAGCGGTAAAATTATCCTGCCGGATGCCAGTGAAATCAACCTGGACAGCAGTGTGGTCACCACCGCCAGCCCAAGCTCGAAGAAAACCATACTGTTGCAGAATTTTGGGGCCACCGACACCGATGCCGGCGGCGATCTTTTTAACTTTGATGCGGAACTGCTGTATGACGTAACCTCAAGCGATGTTTGCGTGATAGCAAACTTGAACAATAGAGGAGATATTGCCATTAATATCAACGGCGCCGACCGATCTAATAATATCTCTAATTATATTCTTTACTTATATGAATAAAGGGGCCTTGTGAGACGGTCTTCGGCGAATCCTGGGCATCCAGCCGCCCAAGACGGCGCAACCGTGCAGGTTCGATCTGTTCGCGTTGTATCCATACGCCATGTTTTAAACGATACACTGTTCGGCGCACATCATTCATAATGGTCAGAAGGCTCGGTATGAGCACCAGGGTCAGCACCGTGGCAAAAGCCACGCCGGCGGCGAGGGAAATGGCCATGGGGATCAAAAACTGCGCATGCAAACTGGTCTCCATGATCAGTGGCGCCAGCCCCCCTATCGTGCTGATCGTGGTGAGAAAAATGGCCCGGAACCGCCGGGCGCCGCCGTTTATCACGGCCGGAAAGAACGGCATGCCCTCGGCCAGGTTCTCGTTGATCCGTTCGATGAGCACGATGGCATCGTTGACCACAACGCCGACGAGGGCCACCATGCCGAACATGCTCAGCATGGACAGGTCACAGTTCAGGATCAGGTGTCCGTAAAAGGCGCCGATGATCCCGAAGGGCAATGTCACCAGGATGATGAACGGCTGCAGGTATGAGCGGAACATGGTGGCCACGACGATGAATATGCCAAGGACCGCCATGGGAAACCCGATTTTCAGGCTTCCCATGGACTCGCGCACGTTCTTGTTTTCCCCCTGAAAGGCCACGTGAACGGTGGGATAGGCGTGCATCAGCTCCGGAAGATGGGATCCGGTCAGCTCGCCGACTATTTCGTTGGTGTTGGCCTGTTGGCTGTCCACTTCGGCTAGGACGGCGACCCGCCGCATCCCGTCTGTTCGCGTGATGGCGGTGAATCCCTGTGAAAAAGACACATCGGCCACGGAGAGCAGCGGCACCTCGTGCCCTCGAGGGGTACGGATGCGGATCTTGTCCAGATCCGAAAGCCGCCGGCGCTCATCCGCCTGGTATCGCACGCGCACCCGGATATCATTCCGTCCCCGCTGCAGGCGCACCGCTTCTTTGCCATAGTATCCCGCGTGCACCTGGCGCGCCAGGTCTTCAACGGTAAGCCCGAGGGTGCGGGCCTCGGGTTTGAGGGCCAGGCGAATTTCGTTTTTTCCCTGGGCCAAATCAGAATGGATCTGGTACACGCCTTTGAATTTTTCCAGCCGACCCATCAAATCGTCGGCAGCCGCTCTGATTTCCCCCATTTGGTGCCCTTGAAGCCATATTTCGATGGCCGCTCCGGTCGGTCCGGACGACAGGCCTTCAAAGGTAAGCGATTTGATGCCCGGAAGCACACCGACCGCCTTTTCCCAGGC
>JABDRH010000379.1 GCA_013041835.1 Desulfatitalea sp.
ACCTGGCCTATGACCTGAAAGATGAACTGGAGCGTTTGCCCCGCACCAGCGTGGATGATCTGCACTTGCCCCATTTGCTGCTCTTTGGCCACGCCGTCCTGGTGGTGCACGACCGGCACAGCGACCAGGTCCGGTTAATGGCGCCGGAGCGTGCTGATGATCCAGCACGGGCCGGTCATGATCTGCAGCGGTTTAACCGCATGGCCGCCGCCCCCTTGAACGCCACGGCCGCCAGCGGCGCCGGCAGCCTCCCGGTCTCCGATTTTCACCAGGCCGCATATGAGGCCGCGGTACAGCGGATCATCGACTATATTGCCACCGGCGATGTGTACCAGGTGAATCTCTCCCAGCGCTTCCAGGCATCTTTTGACGGCGATGCCTTTGCCCTTTTCCGCCGACTGTTCCAGGAGAATCCGGCCCCATTTTTCGCCTTTGTCCAGGCCGGCGATCATCAGATTATTTCCACTTCGCCCGAACGCTTCCTGCAGCAGCGGGGCCGACGGGTGGAAACCCGGCCTATCAAGGGCACCCGCCCGCGCGGCCGCAGTGAAACGCAGGACCAGGCCATGCGCGCGGCGCTGGCCGCCAGCGCCAAGGATGACGCCGAGCTGTCCATGATTGTCGACCTGCTGCGCAACGATCTGGGCAAGGTGTGTCGTCCGGGATCGGTGCGGGTAACCGAGCACAAGCGCTTGGAGGCATACGAAAACGTCTACCACCTGGTCTCCATCGTACACGGGGAACTGGAGGCGGCGCACGACAGCGTGGATTTGCTTGCCGCTGCCTTTCCGGGCGGTTCCATTACAGGCTGCCCCAAGGTGCGCGCCATGGAGATCATCGACGAACTTGAGCCTCACCGGCGCCACGTCTACTGCGGCAGCATCGGCTACATCGGGTTCCACGACACCATGGATCTTTCCATCGCCATTCGAACGGCTATTTTAGTGAACGGAACGCTCTGTTTTTCAGTGGGCGGGGGCATTGTCTTTGATTCCGATCCGCACAGCGAATATGAGGAGACGCTGCACAAGGGCCGTACACTTTTGGACGCTTGCCGGAACGGACACGCCGAACCGGCGTCTCGGCCTTGGGTATGGCACAGCGGCCGGCTGCTGCCGGCCGATCAGGCCGCCGTAAGCATCAACGACCTGGGGCTGCAATACGGCTGCGGTTTTTTTGAAACCATCCGCGTCGACCAGGGCACGGCGCCACTGCTCGCCGATCACCTGGCCCGCTTCGTCCGAAGTTGGCACGCGCTGATGCCCTGTCCGCCGCCCGACGTAACCTGGGCGCATATCATCCGCCAGGTGATTCGGGCCAACCAACTGGAAGAGACCAGTGCGGCGATAAAACTACTGGCCACCCGGGGCAGTCGCGACACGCCGCCCTGGGATCATGCCTTGCTGGTGACGGCACGGCCCTATGTTCACCGATTGGCCGTTTTGGGCGCAACCGGCGTGCGACTGGGATGCTATCCCCATCCCCGCCAAAGCCCTTGGGCCGCCCATAAAACCCTGAACTACCTCTTCTATTACGAAGCTGGCCGGTGGGCCGCCGAAGCCGGTTTTGACGAAGCCCTGATCCTGAATCCGGACGGCACGGTTTCGGAAACCCACACGGCCAACCTGCTCATCATCAACGGCCGGCAGGTGATACGGCCCACCTCCCCAGCCGTCTTGCCCGGCGTCATGGCCGCCGCCTTGTGCCGCATCCTTCAAACCTGGGGCTATACCGTGTCGCAGGCCGCGGTGTCGCCCAATGCGCTGTTGACGGCCGAACAGGTTCTGGCCGCCAACGCCCTGATGGGCGCCGTGCCGGTCATTGGCATCGATCAGACACCGCGAACGGCCGGTAGCGACCTGTGGCGACGACTCAACGATGCCGTATTGCCGGCATGGCGAAACCAATCAAAAGAACAGCTTGCCTGATTTTAATGACGCTCTTATACTATAATACAATTTTTATCCGACGAAGGGAGGTCCGATGACCATCAGCAAAAGCACGGAGACCGAGAATCTGGCCGTGTTTTGCGACTTTGAAAATGTCGCCCTGGGCGTTCGGGACGCCAAATATGACGCATTTGACATCGACAAAGTACTGGGCCGCCTGCTCCTGAAAGGCAGCATCGTGGTAAAAAAAGCCTACTGCGACTGGGATCGCTACAAGGAGTTTAAAGCCGCGATGCATGAAGCCGCCTTCGAACTCATCGAGATTCCCCATGTGCGTCAATCCGGCAAAAATTCCGCCGATATCCGAATGGTGGTGGATGCCTTGGATCTGTGCTACACCAAATCCCACGTAGACACCTTCGTGATCATCAGCGGCGATTCCGACTTCTCCCCCCTGGTCAGCAAACTACGCGAAAACAACAAGGTGGTGATCGGCGTCGGCGTTAAGAACTCCAGCTCCGACTTGCTTATCGCCAATTGCGACGAGTTCATCTATTACGACGACCTGGTGCGCAAAAAGAAGCCGCGCAAGAAGACCCCCAAAAAGGTGGTGCGCCAGGGCGCCAAGCCGGCGACTGCGGGAGCCATCCCCGAAAAAGAAGCCGAAGAGCGCATCCAGGAAGCCTTGGATCTTATCATGGAGACCCTTGAGGCCCTGGCTGAAGAACGCGGCTCCGAAGAGTTGATCTGGGGCTCCATGGTCAAACAGACCCTCAAGCGCCGCCAGCCGGGCTTCAACGAGTCTTATTTCGGATTTCGTTCATTTAACCGGTTGCTGGAAGAGGCCGCCGGCCGGGATCTGATGGAACTGGAGCCGGATGAAAAGTCCGGCGGCTATATTATCAAGCGCTTTCACCACGAAGATTAACCCTGATGTTGCAACATTGGGGTTAGGGTGATTACCGCTGAAGATCGCCGACGCCTCACCCGCCCAGAATACTGGCAAGCAAATTGCATATAATTTTACATGCCGTCAGCATGCCATCATGGCTCACTGACGGTCTTCCTCCGCAGTTTAAACAGTTAGGCTTCTATCTTATTGTTTTTTTATTAAAACGGCACGCCTGTGAGAGATCTCACAGGCGTGGCCAGGTTTTCTGGCCAGCACTAGTCCCGGAATCGACGGGATGGGCATGAACGATTTCGTAACCGTAAGCGACAAAAACGAAATTAAATGGGTTCGAATATCATATGGCAATGGTGTTAAGCTACAATTTGGCTTGACACCTTTTCGACGCTTTTCTACACAAAACAAATTGAATGAAAAGGGGGAAAATATGAATCCCGGATGTTATACCGCGATCGTGACACCGTTTACCCATGACAGCACGCAACTGGATCGAGAGGGACTGGAACAGTTGATTGCATTTCAGCTCTCCGGCGGCATTACCGGCATTTTGGC
>JABDRH010000380.1 GCA_013041835.1 Desulfatitalea sp.
GTAGACCCCGGTAAAGAGCGCGAGGCCCAGCAGTATGAATCCGATTCGACTCCAATTGACACCCGGTTTATGTACCGAAATTGCTTCAGTTGCCATTCATCCCCCTTCTCGGACACTTTGCTCGCGATGGATCCAAATCAGTGGTTGTTTATGCCGCACTCCTTCATGGCGTGAAACACGAAGGCAAAAACATCGGTCAGGCGCAAGATGCCCACGATGTTTTCCCCGCGCGTGACCAGCAGGGACTGGTGGTGCCCTACCACCAGCAGGTGGATGGCCTGGTCCATGGCGTCTTGCTCGTCGATGAACTCGCCTTCGGTGGGGCGATGCATGTACTTGCCGATCTTCTCCATGCCGGCCTTTATGCATAGGTCATCCAGCGGCTTGTCGAACATCTTGTAGGTTTCGAGCATGGAGAGCAGAAATTTTTTGGTGAAACCGAATTTGGCCATGCCCGGCGTATCCGATTTCAGCGCGGCGTATTTGGGCTCCAGGGCCTGGAGGACATCCAACTGCCCCAGTTTTCCGACAATTTTGCCATCCTTGCCTTCCACGAGAATCGCCCGGTGCATATATTGGTTTTGATCAAAGGCCTGTTGGGCCTTTTCCAGCGCCAGGATCGCATCGTAAATGCTGGCATCTTCCGGGATCACCGCATATTCAGACAATGGCACCATCAAATCTTTGACTTTGTATTGCTTCACCCCGCACCTCCTGTATGAGTGGTTTCAGAAAGGTACAAACGAAAAAAGGAGTTGATCCCGATAGCGCGACCAACTCCTCGATCATCAATACATCACCCCCGGTTCCAATGTTTACGTACGACCCGAGTACGATTGATAGGCCATGGCCACCGTACGGTAGACAAAGTGGGCCAGCTTTGAAAACGGGGTGTAGGCAAACAGCATCCACACGGCTATCAGGTGCAGCACATAAATGAAAGCGGACAGATCGTACAAATGACCCAAGCGCAGCATTTCTGTGAGCAGACCGGTACCGCCGAGCACCAGCACCAGGCCGATCAGGTACCAATCCTTGTACGAGGTGATCTGGTCCTGCTGACCCATCCGCTTGGCGATCATCAGGCTGCCGCCGATGATCAAGGCAATGCCGCCCGCGTTGGCCAGCCACTTGACAGGGCTCCACTGAGAATAGGGGCCTTCGATATGCAGTACCCACTCGGCGAAGAAAAAAGTGCCGGTGACGATAAACAGGCCGATAAAGCCGAAGAGAACCATCATGTGCGCGGTGGCCCGGTCCTTGTTTTCACCGCATTCGCTGAAGCGGTTGTGCCGCATTATGGTGGGAAGGACCTTAATGAGCGAACGGATGAACTCAACCGGCTCGATTTTTTCTTTGTCGGTCTTGCCTTCCAGCAGGGCGTTGGCGTGGATATCGGTGATAAACCGTTTCAGCCCCAGGGCAAAAACGCCGATGGCGCCGCAAAAGGTCGGGACCATGATGATGTCCACCAGGTAATTACTGATGTAGTCGGCTTGCCACAGCTGGTCGCCGGCGGGGTTGAAGTTGAGCCAATTGACGCCGAACATTTTGAGCACCAGGCCCACCACCAGAAAGATGGCTATCGGAATGGCCATCAAGACCGGCAGTGAGGACGGGTTGTTGACCATTTTGCCCAGCGCCTTGGGCACCGCGTATTCGGTGACGGTATAAGCGCGCACCGCGGCCAGCACATCGCCGGGCTTGGCGCCCCGAGGGCAACGCGTGGTGCAGTCGCCGCAGTTGTGGCACAGCCAGATGTCGCCGTTACCGATGAGGCGGTTTTTTAAACCCCAGGAGGTGGCCAGCATCTCCTTGCGCGGAAACGGCTTGGTATCCGGCGAGATGGGGCAGGCCACCGAACAAGTGGCGCACTGATAGCATTTTTTCAAGTCCTGCCCACCAAGCCGGGTCACCTCTTCGATAAAACCGACATCCGGATCGACGATATATGAATCGGACATAAAACTTCCTCCTGAATTGAAACAGCATGCAAGGTGCTGTTGGTTTCCGGGTTGCCGTTTCGGGCCCTAGAAGCCCTTGAACGGGTTGGGACCCAGCGCTTCAATGGACGCCACGAACTCATTAACGATTTGGGGCACCTTGTCGTACTCGTCGATGGCAATCTCGAACTGTGCCACACGCTCCTCCTCCAGGGCCAAGCTGGATAGGGCTTCGCCGATTTTCTTCATGCGGATGCCGGCCAGTTCACTGCCTTTGACAAAATGGCACTGGTAGTCGTCGCCATGCTTGCAACCCAGCAGGAAAACGCCGTCCATGCCCTGGGACAACGCATCCTTGATCCAGATCACATTCACCGAACCCAAGCATCGTACCGGGATCAACCGTACGTCGGCCGAGTAGCTGAGTTTATTCAATGCGGCGATATCCAAAGCCGGCAAGGCATCGTTTTCGCACACCAAACCCAGGACACGCATGGGCGGCTCGGTATAGTCGTCCTCGGACGGCACGCCCACGGCTTTGACCATGGAACCGATGCTGTCGATGTTGTAATCGGCAAAGCCGATGATGCGCTCGGGACAGGCGCCCATACAGGTGCCGCAGCGGCGGCAGCGCGTGGGATTGGGCTTGGGCGTACCCTTCTCATCGTCGTCCAGGGCGCCAAAGGGGCACTCCTCGGTGCAGCGTTTGCACTGGGTGCAGCGTTGGAAGAAGAAGTCGGGGAAAGTCATGTCTCCCGATCGGGGGTGAACGGCCACGCCGCGGTTGGACGATTCGATGCACTGAATCGCTTTGAGGGCCGCGCCGGCGGCATCTTCCATGGACTCTTCGGTGGTCATGCTGCGGCGCACGGCACCGGCGGCGTAAATGCCGGTACGCTGGGTCTCGTAGGGAAAGCAGATGAAGTTGGAGTCGCAGAAGCCGTTGAACAGGCCAATGTCGCGGAAGGCCGGTCCCTGGCGATAGGCCATGTTGACTACCGGATCATCCTTGGTGGCCGGCACCATGCCGGCGGCAAGAACCACCATGTCGGCCTTGACCTTGAGCTGCTTGCCCAGCAGGGTGTCGCTGGCTTCCACCATCAGGCCGGCGCCGTTTTTGGCGACGCTGAGCACGTTGCCCTTGGTCATGAAGATGCCCGGGTCCTGCTGCATGCTCTTATAGAAGTTTTCGTTCAGGCCGGGGGTGCGCATGTGTTGGTAGAAAATGTAGGATTTTCCGTCCTTGTAATCGTTGCGCACGTACTTGGCCTGCTTGAGCGCCACCAGGCTGGTAACTGCACCGGCATAGGAGAAGTCGCTGTCGTCCTCGTCTTTACCCGGACTCTGGATGAAGACCACCGATTTGGCCTCCTTGCCGTCCGAGGGGCGGGTGATCCTGCCCTGCTTGGCAATGGCTTCGAATTCAGCGTTGGTCACCACGTCGGGCAGCTTGCCGTATCCCAGATGGTCGTACGCCTCGCTCTTGATATCGGCTGGACGCCAGCCGGCAGCCAGCACCACCGCGCCGAACAGTTCACCATTGGGGTCAAGGGATAGGATATCTTTACGGCCCTCGTTATACGCTAAGTATTTTTGATGCAACGTTTCGACATCCAGTTCCTTGCCGCTTTCGTCCACCTTCATCTCGTCGGGCAGGGGATAGGGCACGTCGAATTCGATCTTTTCACCCGGCTTTTTGAAAGTAACGGTGAATTCGCCGGGCTGCCCGGCCAGGCGCGCCACCACGGTGTGGGTTTTGATAGTGATGTTGGGATGGGTTTCAGCCGCCTTGATCTTGGCCTCCACCACCGGCGGAATCAAGGCGTCATAGGGGTCGGCCACGGGCAACTGGCTGCGCCAGGTGAGGGCCGCGCCGCCCAACCGGGCCTCTTTTTCCACGAGGGTCACCGGATAACCGGCATTGGCCGCGTCCAGGGCGGCGCTGACGCCGGTGACGCCGCCGCCGATGACCAAGATCTTATTGGTGCACTTGTCCAGCTTGTAGGGCTCGGGCAGGTTGACCTTCTCCACCCGGGCCATGCCCATCTTCAGGTAGTCCTCGGCCATCATCTGAACCCGGTCGTAGTAATCACCATCTTCCTTCTGCTCTTCGGTCAATTTGGGAAACTGATCGCGCGGGTGAGACCACACCACGCCTTCGCGCAGGTTTACGCGGTCCACGATACTGCCGTCGAAGCGGAACACGTCGGTCATGATCCGGCGCGAACAGGCGCACAGCACCAGCGTGTTGACGCCACCGTCGATCTCTTTTTTAAGCATCGCCACACCCTCGGCGCCGCACAAGGTGGGATGCGTCTTTGTGGTCAAGCCCTCTTCTTCGGCTACACCCTTGAGGGCCTCAATATCGAGAGACTCGCCGATGCCGCAACCTTCACAAATATATACACCATATTTCTTATCCATGGATGACCTCCTACTTCCGTGCCAGGGTTTGGA
>JABDRH010000382.1 GCA_013041835.1 Desulfatitalea sp.
ATGAAATAGTCTTGGATGTCCCCCATCATCTTTAGGGCGAAATCGATGGAGAAGATGCATGTGTTCTGGCCCTGGTCCTCCTTGAGGATGTCGGCTTGAACCGTGCCGCGCACGTTTTCAAGCACCATGGCCTTGATCCGCTCGTATTCCTGTGCATCCGGCTGGTGCCCCTTTTCGGCGGCATATTTGTCCACCTGCTGGTCGATCGCCGTGTTAAGAAACATGGCCAGCATGATAGGGGCAGGCCCGTTGATGGTCATGGAGACCGAGGTGGTGGGTGCGCACAGTTCGAACCCGCCATACAGCACCTTCACATCGTCCAAGGAACAGACGCTCACGCCGGAGTTGCCGATCTTGCCATAGATATCGGGCCGCCGGTCCGGATCGTAGCCATACAAGGTGACCGAGTCGAAGGCGGTGGAAAGGCGTTTGGCGTCACTGTTTTCCGACAGTAACTTAAACCGCCGGTTCGTGCGGGCCGGGTCACCTTCTCCGGCGAACATGCGCGTGGGGTCTTCGTTGACGCGCTTTAGTGGAAACACCCCTGCCGTGTACGGAAAATACCCGGGCAGGTTCTCCCGGCGTTGCCATCGATAAATCTCGCCGGGATCCTTGAATTGAGGCAGGGAGATCTTAGGGATTTTTTGATGCGAAAGGGATTCGGAGTAAAGGGGGACGCGAATCTCTTTTCCCCTGACCGTGTAGACCAGCTCATCACCGGAATAGGCCGCCTTGATGGCCGGCCAGTTTTTGACCAGGTTGGTTGTTTCCTCGGTCAACGCCTTTCTGGATTCTTCGATTTCGGTTTTTAACCGATCGAGCAAGGTGTCCGCATCACCTGCCAGGTGGGCTGCCGTCTCTTCCAGGTGCCAAACCCGGCGAACGGCTTCAGCCTGACTTTCGGTCGTCTTGTGATAAGCCCGCACCGTTTCCGAAATTTCCGATAAGTAGCGGGTGCGCTCCGGCGGAATGATAATGGTTTTGGATGAAGATTGTTTCGTTCCGGTCCGCTGCAATTGGGATTTGAAGGCCACGCCTGTTTTTGCTTCAATTTGGTCCAAAAGCGCGTGGTACAACTCCGTTACGCCATCGTCATTGAACCTGGAAGCGATGGTGCCGAATACCGGCATTTCATCCATGGGACGATCAAAGGCCTCGCGGTTGCGCTGCACCTGTTTTCGCACGGCTTTCAGTGCATCCTCGGCGCCGCGCTTTTCAAATTTATTGACCACTACCAGATCGGCGAAATCCAGCATATCGATCTTTTCCAGTTGGGTAGCGGCACCGAAATCAGAGGTCATCACGTAGATGGACAGGTCCACCAGGTCGGCTATGTTCGAATCCCCTTGCCCGATACCGGCAGTCTCCACGATGACCAGGTCGTACCCGGCCGCCTTGGCTACACTCACGACGTCGTCCATGCCTTCAGGCATCTCCGTGCGGGAGTGCCGGGTGGCGACAGAACGCATATATACCTGCGAATTGCTGATGGCATTCATGCGGATCCTGTCGCCTAAAAGCGCGCCGCCGGTTTTTCGCCGCGACGGGTCGGCACTGATGATGGCGATGTGAATTCCGTTTAAATCGTGGAGCATGCGAAGCAACAGTTCATCGGTCAAAGAAGATTTTCCGGCGCCACCGGTGCCGGTAATACCGATAACGGGCACCCTGCGCGTTCCAATCTTGGCTTCCAACTCTGCGCGGTATTTGGCAAGATGCCCGTTTTCTTTGATCTTTGCCAGTTCAAGCGTGGTGATCAGGTTGGCGACCCGCAACGGGTTGTCCACGGACAAATCGGAAAGGTCGCTGCCGGCTTCTAATTCTCTTGGAAAGTCCATTAACTGCATCATGTGGTTGATGATGCCTTGAAGCCCCATTTTAGTGCCGTCTTCCGGCGCGTAAATCTTGGCTACACCATACGCCTCCAGCTCCTTGATCTCATCGTATACGATGACGCCGCCACCGCCGCCGAAAACCTTGATGTGACCGGCCCCCCCAGTTTTGAGCAGATCAATCATGTACTTGAAATACTCCATGTGGCCGCCCTGGTAGCTGGAGACGGCGATGCCCTGGGCATCTTCCTGGATGGCGGCATCCACAATCTCTTTGACGGATCGATTGTGACCCAAGTGAATCACTTCAGCGCCGCTGCTATGCAAGATTCGTCGGAAGATATTGATTGCCGCATCGTGGCCGTCGAATAAGGATGTGGCCGTCACGACGCGTATGTTGTTTTTAGGTTGGTAAACCGGCTGAGGGCTGTTCATAACATCTCCTTTTTACTTAAGCTTTCCAATAAGCGCGCTGGCGATGGTGTTTTTCTGGATTTCCTTCGTGCCTTCGTAGATTTCGGTGATCTTGGCGTCGCGGTAAAAACGCTCAACTTCGTATTCGGTCATGTAACCATAGCCGCCAAGCAGTTGGATGGCTTCGTCGGCCACTTCCACGGCGGTGCGTGCCGCATACATCTTGGCCATCGAGGTGAGTTTGGGATCGATGCGGCCCTGGTCGAAATTCCAGGCGGCCTTGTAGGTGATCAGGCGGGCCAGTTCGATTTTGGTGGCCATGTCGGCCAACTTATGCTGGGTGACCTGAAACTGAGCGATTTTCTTGCCGAACTGCTCCCTTTGTTTTACGTAGGCCAGAGCGCGGTCATAGGCGCCCTGGGCCGTTCCCAAAGCCTGGGCGGCGATCTGGATGCGGCTTTCGTCGAAGAAATGAAGAACGTGATAAAACCCCTTGTTCTCTTCGCCGATGAGATTTTCCAGGGGCACGCGCACTTGTTTGAAAGTCACTTCGGCGGTGGCCATCATCCGGATGCCCATCTTGGCCCCGATGTCGGTGGCGGAAACGCCTTCACGGTCGGCCTCCACCAGAATAAGACTCTGGCCCCGGTAACCGGGTTTGGCGTCGGGGTCGGTCTGGCAAAGCACGCTGTAAAACCCCGCCAACCCGCCATTGGTGATGAAGGTCTTGCCGCCGTCGACCACCCATTCGTCGCCATCACGTACGGCAGTGGTATTCATAAAGGTGATGTCCGATCCATGATCCGGTTCAGTAAAAGCGCCGGCGGACATCATCTTTCCTTCAGCCACGGCCGTCAAGTATTTCTCTTTCTGCGCATTGGTGCCATAGTGAAGAATGATCTCCGAAGCAAATGCGGAGAGGGCCACGGCGCTGCCGATGCTTGAATCGCCGCGGCAAAGTTCTTCCACCACGAGGATGTCCTCCAGCGACCCGAGCCCTTGTCCCGAATAGGTTTCCGGAAAATGAACCCCGATTAATCCCAGGTCACAGGCCTTTTTCCATATCTTCCGGGGGAATTCGTGCTTTTCTTCCAGCTCCAATGCCAGTTCCTTGCTAAACTCCCCTTTAACGAAATCACGAACCGCTTTTTGAATATCCATTTGGGTCTTATTGAGTTCAAAGTCCATGTTTCTTTCCTATCTAATTTTTTTTTCTATGAAATTACCTTATTTCAGGTGACTTTTTCATACATGGATCGGCATTGTTCAACAATGGCATATTATTTTCTATTAAATTCAGGGTTTCTTTTCTCAAAAAAAGCCTTCACGCCTTCTTTATGGTCGTCCGACTGGAAACAGATCGCTTGTGCAAATGCTTCGTAGGCCAAGGTGTCCTCCAAGGAACGTTCCATGCTTTTGGAAAGTATGGTCTTACTCATTTCGATGGCCTTGGCCGGACCGGCGGCGATTTGGGCGGCCAGGTCCATGGTAAACGGCATGAGCTCCTGCGCAGGTACAACATGATTGACGAAACCCATTTCACAGGCTTTTTTTGCATCCAGCGAGGCGCCGGTAAAGATGACCTCCTTGGCTTTATGCATACCGACGATCCGGGGTAAAAAGTAATGGCCGCCGAAATCCGGAATGAGTCCAATTTTGGCGAAACCACATGAAAAAATAGCGTTTTCCGCGGCCACCACCAAGTCGCATGCCAGGGCCAGATTGAATCCCGCGCCGATAGCGGCGCCATTGACAGCGGCGATGACCGGTTTATCGAGCGTTGTGAGAATGCATGCGATTTCATTGACATCCTTCATGTAATCGACGCCGCCTGCGGCTGACATCCCGCCGCCGACTTCGTTCAGGCTTCCACCGGCGCAAAAGGCCTTTCCCGTGTTGGTCAGGATCGCCACGCGGCTGTTCGCATCGTTATTGAAAGCCCGCAAACTGGATTTGAGCGCCTCACGGAAAGCTTTTTCCAAAGCGTTCATTTTGGATTCAAAACACATCCGAATGATGGTAACGGCGTCTAATTGTTCGCACTTGATAAGGTCCATAATTATCGTCCAAAAATGTAACATCCAGACAGATGCGGTTTATTGAACGTGCCAACATGCAAGGGGGCACCTCATATTCATGGAAAAGCTCAAAAATAAGTCACTATTTTCCCAAAACAACGGTTTTCGTCGTTTCACGCACGTCGCATGCCTCTATCATAAGTGCCCTAAAAATGCAAATGCCCGCGTGCTAACAACAAGCTAAGGGATCCTCAACCGTCCATAAGGGCGCAGGAAAAAAATAATTCCCCCATCTTGCTCGTCTTTGAGTCCGTCTGCGGCGTTACATCCACCGGCACACTTGGATATGCACCGGCGGATGTGCCTTGCAGACGAACCCAAATCCAGCGCAATCTGGGGGAATTATTTCTTTCCAGCGCCCTCTAAAACTTTGCGGATCAGTTTGGCAATGGTGCCGATGGTAATCGGCTTGAGCGCAAATGCCTTAATGCATTTCTTTTCCTGTTGGAACAATTGCTTCGCATATAGATACCGGCGCGGTTTCCTCACGAATGCGAGGTATATAAACTTTAAAAGTTGACCCTTTGCCCAGTTGGCTGTCAACGGTGATGATGCCGCCATACTCCTTCACGATACCATAGGTGATGGCAAGGCCCATGCCGGTTCCTTTTCCTTTCTTCTTTGTGGTGAAAAATGGATCGAATATTTTATTAATGGCCTCGGCACCGATGCCTTGCCCCGTATCACTACATGACAATTCAATGTAAACTGTTTCAGTCTCGGGATTTCGTTCTCTTAATTCCAATTGATGGTGAAATGCATGCCGGCTTCGAACATAAAGCCCCATTCCCGCTCGGGAGAAGACGGATAGACCAACCAATACGCGTCAGAATTAAGCATCATGCATCGGCCGAAAGAGGCGTCCACTAAATCTTTCAGGTCTTGAATAAGATTGGCAGCAAGATAATTGAAAATAATTATACCGCGTTTTTGACCTTGCTCATCGAAAATCGGGGTGCCGAATCGAATCATTGGTTTTAGCGGGATCTCAATTTCCCCATGCTCGATGTTCAGGTCAAGGGGAGATACAAATATCTCTCCTTTTTTCAAACTGAACGTATCTTGAAAATAATACCTTTTCTTTTTCAACTGCAGTGCTTTTTCCCCGACAATAACAGGATCTTTTCCTGAAACAAGGTTTACCCTGATGCTTTCCCATCCATCGGCGTCGATAATGCGTACCTGATCATAGATTTTGGCACCCCCTGCTGAACAACGCCAGGTCACTGCTTAGGGTTCGCGCAAAAATAAATTTACAGTTTTAGGTGTCGAGGCGCTCACCCGGCAAGGCACAAAAATTAAAGAATATCGAGATATTCTGTATTTTTGTAACGCAGCCGGGTGAGATGGATCGGCGCATAAAAATGTGAAGTTATTTTTGCG
>JABDRH010000383.1 GCA_013041835.1 Desulfatitalea sp.
GGCTTGTGCACCGCCACGAGTTGAGCGGTGTGCTCAACGGTCCGTGCGTTTCACCAGGACGATGCCCACATTTTCATGACGCCGGAACAAATTCAGGGTGAGATCCTCGGCGTGCTTCAGCTGGTGGACCGCATTTACAGCACCTTTGGTCTCGGCTTTCACCTGGAGTTGTCCACCCGGCCGGAAAAGTCCATCGGCACCGACGAACAGTGGGTTCTGGCCACCGACGGCCTCACCGCCGCGCTTGAGGCCTACGGCGCCGACTACAAGATCAACGAAGGCGACGGTGCCTTTTACGGCCCAAAAATCGATGTGCACATCAAGGACGCCCTGAGCCGCACCTGGCAGTGCGGTACGGTGCAGTTGGATATGAACCTGCCCGAACGGTTCGATCTTACCTATATCGGCGCGGACAACGAACGCCATCGGCCAATCATGATCCATCGGGTGATCTACGGCTCCATCGAACGTTTTTTCGGCATCCTGGTGGAGCACTTTGCCGGCAAGTTTCCCCTCTGGCTCGCGCCGGTACAGGTGGGCGTGCTGCCCTTGAACGACGATCTGATCCCCTTTGCACGGGAAATGGCCGCCCGTTTCGAGCAGGCCGGTTTGCGCACTGAAGTGGACCATCGTTCCGAGAGTCTCAACCGCAAGGTGCGTGATGCGCAGTTGAACAAAATCCCCTTGATACTCACCTGCGGGGCCAAGGAGCAGGAGACCGGTACCGTCTCGGTGCGCACCCTGGACGGCCAGGTCAAGCATGGCGTGTCCGTGGCCGAATTCGAGCAGCGGGTGCTGGAAAACATTGCCGGTCGGGATCGGGTGCTTGAATTTGAGTGGTAGGCGCCGGCGGGCCATCATGCGACACATGCTCTGCAACTGGCTGCCGGTGGTTGTCTGGTGCGCCATCATTTTCTTCCAGTCAGCCTTTGCCACCCCGGACCTCGGCCCGGCATGGCCGTTAAAGGATAAACTCCTGCACGCCGGCGCTTATGCGCTGCTGGCCGTTTTGCTCTGTCGCGCATTGAACACTTACGACCCTTTCCGGGGGCGCCCCGTGCGGCTGCTCCTCGCATGCACCCTATTGACCACGCTCTACGGCCTGAGCGATGAGTGGCACCAATCCTTCGTTGCCGCACGTACGGCCGAGGCCGCCGATCTGGTGGCCGATTCGGTTGGAGCAGTGCTCGGATGCGGGTTGTTTTTGCGATTCAAGGGCCGTGGAAAGGAAGGATGATCCCAAATCGCGCCGGATGTCGGCCGGTCTGCAAGACGGGGCACGCGCGGCATATCATTGGCGATGCACCGCTTGCGGCAATGCCAAGCGGGTTGGGATCATTTTTTCTTTCCACGGTCTCAAGGCGTGCCGGTATTTGACAAAATCTCCTCGTTTATCTAAAAGGAACGGATCAGGATCGGCATTTGGGACCGGATCTTTACTTTCAAGGAGTGTGTGCAGGCATGAACGAGCAACAACGCCTTACCATCAACGGCCATGAGCTGAGTTTTGAAAGCGGCGAGACCATCCTAGAGGTGGCCCGGCGCCATAGTATCGATATCCCCACCTTGTGCCACCTGAAAGGCGCGACCCCCACCGGCGCATGCCGCATCTGTGTGGTCGAGGTGGACGGCGCGCGCAGTCTGCTGGCCAGTTGCGCCACGCCGGCCGTTGCCGGTATGGCCGTGCACACCGAATCACCGGCCGTGGTGGAGGCGCGTCGGCTGGTACTTCAGTTGATGCTCAGTTCGGGCAACCACAACTGCGCCGTGCGCGGATCGGACGACCAGGAGTGGACCGCTTTTCAACTGAAGGTGCACGACGAGGACGGCAGCGATGAATTGTGTCCGGTATGGGGCGACTGCCGGCTTCAGGACCTGGCGTACCGTTACCAGGTGAGCGGCGAACGTTTTGCCGCCACGCCGACCCGTTATCCCATGGAGACGGTCAACCCGTTTATCGTGCGGGATTTCTCCCGCTGTATTCAGTGCGGCCGTTGTGTGCAAGCCTGCAACGATGTCCAGGTGAACAACGCCATCAACTTCGGCTACCGCGGCCCAGAATCGAAAATCATCGCCGCCGGCGACCGGCCTTTGAAGGATTCCGATTGCGTCTTTTGCGGCGAATGCGTCCAGGCTTGCCCGGTGGGTGCCCTGGTGGAAAAGGATGTGCGCTATCAGGTGCGTCCCTGGGAAACCGAAAAAGTGCGCACCACCTGCAGTTACTGCGGCGTGGGCTGCCAGCTCTATTTACATGTCAAAGGCAACCGCGTGGTGAAAGTGACTGGTGCCGACGTCGCTCCCAACCACGGCAGCCTTTGCGTGAAGGGGCGTTTCGGTTACCACTTCATCGCGTCCCCCGAGCGGTTGACCGCACCCCAAATTAAGGAAAACGGCAAATTTCGGGACGCATCCTGGGATGAGGCGCTGGATCTGGTGGCCGGGCGTTTTTCACAAATTCGCGACGCCCATGGTGGTGATCAAATGGGGCTGCTCACCTCGGCGCGCGTTACCAACGAAGAAAACTACATCGCCCAAAAATTCGCCCGGGCCGTGCTCAAGACCAACAATGTGGACCATTGCGCCCGGCTCTGACACAGCTCCACGGTGGCCGGGCTGGCCGCAGCGTTTGGTTCGGGTGCAATGACCAATACCATTGCCGACATTGAAACTGCCGACGTGATTCTCATTACCGGCTCCAATACCAGCGAAAATCACCCGGTGCTCTCCTCGTTTGTCAAACGCGCCGTGAAATTCCATGGCGCCAAGGTGATCGTGGTAGACCCGCGCCGTATCCAGATGACCGAATTCGCCGACGTGTGGCTGCGGCCCAATCTGGGCACCGACGTGGCTTGGATCAATGGCTTGATGCACGTGATCCTCAAAGAGGAAGGGCACGACACCGAGTTTATCAAAAACCGCACCGAAGGCTTTGACGCATTCCGGCAGAAGCTGGAAAAATACACGCCCGAGTTCGTGGAGGGCATCACCGGCATTGCCGCCGAGCAGCTTATCGCCGCCGCCCGGCTTTTCGCCGGGGCCAAGGCCGGCAGTATTCTCTACTGCATGGGCATCACCCAGCACATCAGCGGCACGGACAATGTCAAGTCCCTGGCCAACCTGGCCATGCTTACCGGTAACATGGGCATTGCCGGCGGCGGCGTGAATCCTTTGCGCGGCCAGAACAACGTTCAGGGCGCCTGCGACATGGGCGGCCTGCCCAATGTCTACACCGCCTACCAGCCGGTGGCCGACCTGGCCATTGCTCAAAAGATGGAAGCCGCCTGGGGCGTCAGCGGGCTCTCTACCCAGATCGGGCTTAAAGTGACCGAAATGCTACCCAAGGCTCACGACGGCCAATTCAAGGCGCTATACATTATTGGTGAGAACCCCATGGTGTCGGACGCTGATTTGAACCATGCTGAAAAGAGTTTTAAAAACCTTGATTTCCTGGTGGTCCAGGACATCTTCATGACCGAAACGGCCCGGATGGCCGATGTCGTGCTGCCCTCTGCCTGTTTTGCTGAAAAAGAGGGTACCTTCTCCAACACCGAGCGCCGGGTGCAGCGGGTGCGCCGGGCCGTGACCCCGCCCGGCGGAGCCCGGGACGACTGGTGGATCACCTGTGAAATCGCCAAGCGCATGGGCTACGCCATGCAATACGCCGACAGCCGGGCCATCTTTGAAGAGATCACCCGGGTAACGCCTTCTTATGCCGGCATCACCTACGAGCGCATTGAAAACCAAGGCTTGCACTGGCCTTGTCCTACCCCCGACCACCCGGGAACGCCAATTCTACACAGCCAGCAGTTCACCCGTGGATTGGGCATGTTCCACGCCATTGATTGGATTCCGCCGGCCGAACAGGTGGACGAAGCATATCCGCTCTACCTCACGACAGGCCGCGTCCTTTATCAATACCATACCGGCACGATGACGATGAAGAGCCAAGACCTCAACGACCGTGCCCCCGAGGCCTACGCGGAAGTATCCCGCCAGGATGCCGACAAATACGACCTGAAGGAGGGCGATCACATCACCATTGCCTCCCGCAGGGGAGAGATCCGGGTGCGGGTGCGCATCCTGCCCAAAGCCGTGGCGGGCACTCTTTTCATTCCCTTTCACTTTGCCGAAGGTGCCGCCAATAAGCTCACCAACGCGGCCCTTGACCCGGTTTCAGGCATTCCCGAATTTAAGGTGTGCGCCGTGAAAATCGCCAAGGCGGCCTGATCTAAGGGCTCGCGCCTAAATGCTCAACTTCTTTTTGCGCGAGCCCTAAGGGTTCGCGCAAAAAGAAGTTGAGCATTTTTAGGTGTCGAGGCGCTCACCCGGCAAGGCACAAAAATTAAAGAATATCGAGATATTCTGTATTTTTGTAACGCAGCCGGGTGAGATGGATCGGCGCATAAAAATGTGACGTTATTTTTGCG
>JABDRH010000387.1 GCA_013041835.1 Desulfatitalea sp.
ATAGAAGATATCCCCCGGAAAAGCTTCCCGACCGGGCGGCCGCCGGAGCAGAAGGGAAACCTGGCGATAGGCGACGGCCTGTTTGGAAAGGTCGTCATAGATGATCAGCGCATGCTGCCCCTTATCACGGAAGTACTCACCCATAGCGCATCCTGCATAGGGTGCGATGAACTGCAAGGTGGCCGGGTCGCTGGCACAGGCCGATACGATGGTGGTATACGCCATGGCACCATGTTTTTCCAATATGGCGTGAACCTGGGCCACGGTGGACTTTTTCTGGCCGCAAGCCACATATATACAATAAATATCAGTATTTTTCTGAGCAATGATGGCGTCGATGGCACAGGCAGTTTTTCCGATCTGGCGATCGCCGATGATCAGCTCGCGTTGACCGCGCCCCACCGGCGTCATCGCGTCAACAGCCTTCAGACCGGTGTAGCATGGTTCATGCACGCTCTTGCGAGCGATAACACCGGGAGCCACCATCTCCACACGACGGGTTTCTTTGGCGTCGATGGGGCCTTTTCCGTCAATGGGAGCACCCATGGCGTCCACCACGCGGCCGAGAACGGCTTCACCCACCGGCACTTCGGCGATTTTTCCGGTCCGCTTTACAATATCGCCCTCTTTTATATGGATATCTTCACCCATGATGGCGATACCCACATTGTCCTCTTCAAGGTTGAGCACCAAACCGAGAATCTGGCCGGGAAATTCCACTAACTCGAGAGCCATGGCCTTTTCGAGCCCGTAGACGCGGGCAATACCGTCGCCGACCGACAGAACGACTCCGGTTTCACTCAGTTCGACCTTCTTGTCATAATCGGTAATCTGCTCCTTGATAATCTGACTGATTTCTTCGGCTCTAAGTTCCATTATGCACGCTCACCCCTTTTTAAAGATTCCCTCATATTGAGTAATTGTGTTTTTATGCTTCCATCCAAAACGAGGTCGCCAATGCGCGTGACGATACCCCCGATCAGTGACGGATCTTGCTCAACCGCCAGCACCACTTGCTTGCCAGTCCGTTGAGAAAGGGCCGAACGGATCTTCTCAATGGTCTCAGCCGTCAGTTCACCGGCCGACACCAGGCTGGCGCGCGCAACCCCGTTGAGTTCATCGGCCAGCATTTGATAAAAATCATTGATACTGCCCAGAAACCCAATTCGTCCTTTTTCAAAAAGCAACTGCAAGAAAGCGGACATGACCTTTGACAGGTTCAATTTTTCAATCACCCGTTCGAGTACCTGTTTTCGGTCGGTATATTTGTAAAGTGGGTTGATCAGGGTGTCGGCCAGCTGCTTTTGCGCGGCCATCAGTTGAGCCACACCATCCAACTCGCTGCGGTAAAGATCGGTCTGGGTATCTTCTTTGCCGATCATCAGAAGTGCCTTGGCATAACGCCGTGCAATAGCCAGATTCTTCATTATGCCACCACCTTCCCTAAATAATCGTCCACCAGGCGATTCTGGTCATCGGGGGAAATACGATGGACGATAAGCTGTTCCGCTTTGGCCAGCGCTCGTTCAACCACGTGTTCCTGCAACAATAGCTTGGCCTGCTTGAATTCATGCTCGATATTGTTTTGCGCCTGCTCTTTGAGCTTGTCGGCGGTCTCTTCAGCTTCCTTCAAGATGCGCGCCTTTGCGTCCTGGCCTTGGCGGATATACTCATTGACGATTTGCTCCGCTTCGGCTTCAAGGCGACCCAGTTGTTCGTTGTATTGGGTCAGCTGCTTTTCGGCTTCGGCCTTACGCGCCTCCAGCGCTTCAAGTTCCTGACTGATCCCTTTGATACGGCTGTTCAGAGCCTGGGAAGCCGGCTTGCGCAACAAAAGAAAGAGTCCAATGGCCAGGACGGCAAAATTCAAGACCCTAAACCAATCCGTCTTTTGCCAATGGACCTCGCCGTGCCCACCCTCTGCGCCACTGGCCCATGCCGGTGTCCAAGCCGTTGCCAACATAACCGCGACCACCAAAACAAAAACAACGCACCCTGTTTTTCTTTTTCTAATGCAACCCATCTGGAACTTCATTAAGCCGCCCTCCCCAATATTTTCTGCGTGATGGCATCGGCAAAGGCATCCACTTCCTTTTCCAGCTCTTTACGAACTGCGGCCGTCTCATTGGTGATCTTGGCCTTGATTTTGGCCAGATCTTCCTTGGCTTGGTCATTGATCCGGGTAACCACGGTATTTTCTTCCTCCATGGCGGCCTGCATCAAAGCCTCTTTTTCTTTTTGTCCTTTGGCCCGTGCCTCACGGATACCGGCAATGAAAGCCTGGTTCTTCTCTTCGGCCTGAGCATCGCAAGCCGAGGCACTCTTTTCGAGTCCCTGTAATTTTTCTTTACGTTCTGTGAGGATTTTTCGGATTGGTTTGTATAAAACCATGTTGAGGACAAAAATCAAAACGAGGAAATTGGCAATCTGAATTGCCAAGATCGGCAAACTTATACTTACCATAGGGGCGCCTCCAAACCCAATGTTAACGGTATACCACTCTGAAATAACTACGTATTCGTATAGACCACCTTGAATTTAACAAGGAGGCTGTATAGCATTCGTTTGCGCGACATGTCAAAGGTTTTTTAAATTTTTTGCGCTGGTTCGTCGGCGACGGCGGACGCTTTGACCACATTTTTGGCCGGCCTCACATTCGGTGGAGGATCCTCGTCCATTTTACAGTTACCGTTAAACTGAACGCCCGAGTCGATGGCCACGGTCCGCGCCGCAATGTCGCCATTCACCTGGGCCGGCGCATAGATCTCGATCCGGTGCGCCGCATCCACCCGGCCGTCGATCTTACCCCGTATAATCGCCACACCCACTTGCACGTCCGCTGCGAGCACCGCTGTTTCGCCAATGATGGCAGTCCCCTCCTTGCTCATCAACTTGCCACGAATCTGGCCGTCCACGCGTATGGTCTCGGTGAAGGTCAAGGTGCCTTCGATCACCGTATCCTTCCCTAATAAGGTCGTAATGGTGGTGGAATCACTGGGTGGTGAAGCCTTTTTTTCCTTTTTCAACATGGTGCCTCCTGATCCCCGCTAAACAGGGTGGTGAAAGTTGAAATACCTCACTTTTCAAACATGAATCGACGCATGCTCACGTTCAGCAGCAACCCGGCGCCGGCCATCATGGTAATGACCGACGATCCGCCATAGCTCACAAAAGGAAGGGTCACGCCCACCACAGGCATGAGCCCCATGACCATGCCGATGTTAATGAACACTTGCCAGGCGATCATTGTGGTAACGCCAACAGCCATGATGGTCCCGAACGGATCCCTGCTATGGTGGGCGATTTGCAATCCCCTGATAATCAAAAGAAAGAAAACCATCAACACAAAAACGGCGCCTACCAACCCCCACTCCTCAGCCAATACTGAAAAAATAAAATCGGTATGTTGCTCAGGAAGAAAATCGAGAGAATTCTGCGTGCCTTTCAAAAATCCTTTGCCGGTAAGCATCCCTGAACCGATGGCAATCTTAGATTGAATAATATGATATCCAGCCCCTAGCGGATCCCGGTCCGGATTGAGAAAGGTTAAGATCCGCTGTTTTTGATAGCCCTTGAGCAACGACCAGACAAGGGGCACCGCCAAGGCACCGCTGCCAATCAAGCCGATCAGCGTACGCCGTTCGATTTTGACATACAACGTCATGGCTCCGGCAATCAGGGCCAGCACTAAAGCTGTTCCCAAGTCGGGCTGACGCACAATCAGAAGAAACGGTATGACGGTGATCAATGCCGGCGTCAAAAGCTCCCTCAACTGCAAGCCATCCGTTCTGACGATGCGGGCGTAATACCTGGCCAGCATGATAATTACCGCCAGTTTGATTATTTCTGAAGGCTGAATCGACACAGCTCCCAAATCCAACCAGCGTTTGGACCCACCCACGATTTTGCCCACCACAAGCACCAATACCAGGAGACCTGTGCAGAGTGCATAAAATAGATGTCCAAATTGCTCGTAACTTTTATAGTTGAATGAAAAAGCCGCCACCATAAAGGCAGCCCCTATTCCATACCAAGCCATCTGCTTGGCAAATAGACCCGTTTGGTGGTCCCCGATTCCGGCATTGACAGCGCTATAGAGCGCAACCAGACCGATGCCGGCCGCCATCATGATCAGGGAGAGCATCCACCAATCAAAGTATTCCACCAATCGTCGATCGATCATCATTTCGGGTTTGTTACCCCTTTGGGTTCGCTACGGTTTTCACCGGCAAACCTATTCACGCGATTCTCCGAGCATCTCGGCCGGTCCTTCCGGCATGGCCCCCAACCGAGTCGCCAACGCCTTGTCGACCGCCTTGGTCATGTGATCTTCGGGCAAGCCCAGGTAGGTCCGAATCACTTCGCGGGCCACCGGTGCTGCGGCCGAAGAGCCGTGTTCACCATGCTCAATGATCACGGCCACGGCGATTTCAGGGGATTCGGATGGTGCGTACGCCACGAACCAGGCATGGTCTTTGGGGGCTTCGCGTTGCGCTTCGCCGTTTTCCTCGTTTTCTCGGGCACGTCCGACAACTTGTGCGGTGCCTGTTTTTCCGGAAAATTCCACCCCGCTGAAACGAGATTGAAATGCCGTTCCTTTTGGTGAGTTGACCACCTCCCAAAGCCCTTGATGCACTTGAGCCAGTGTTTCCGGTTGTATCGTAAGCCGATTCGCCACCTTGCCGCCCCCGCTAAATGTTATCCGCCCATCCACTGTCTGGACAGATTCAATCAGATAGGGGCAATATAAAATACCGCCATTGCCCACGGCCGCAGCCAGCACGGCCATTTGTATCGGCGTCACCAGGTTGTACCCCTGGCCAATGGCGATATTCAGCGTTTCACCCCCCTGCCAGGGTTCGTTGAAGCGTTTGCGTTTCCAATGGGTCGTTGGGATTAACCCATGGGATTCTTGATCGAGATTGAGTTGGGTCGGCGCACCTAATCCCATGGCCCGAGCGTAATTCGCCAATCGGTCCACCCCCAAGGATTCCCCCACTTGATAGAAGAATACATCACAAGACTGTG
>JABDRH010000390.1 GCA_013041835.1 Desulfatitalea sp.
GATTTGCTCGTCCATCTCATTAAAAAAAACGAGGTGGATATCTACGACATCCCTGTTGCCCTGATCACCGAACAATACCTGCAATACATAGAATGGATGAAGCTTTTAGACATCGACTATGTCGGTGAGTTTCTCGTCATGGCTTCCACCCTGACCCAGATCAAATCCCGCATGCTCTTGCCCAGCCATGGTGAAGATGCGGATGACGAAGACCCGCGCATGGAAATTGTGCGCCCCCTGGCCGAATACCTGCAAATCAAATCCGCGGCCGAGGAACTGGCCAATCGCAACATGCTGGGAGACAAAATCTTCACCCGCAGAGCCAAGGGGCAGGATTATCTCGGCAACGAACCGGAGATGGCCCAGGTGGGTCTGTTCGAGTTGATCGATGCATTCCAGCGCATCCTGCAGCGGGTCTCCAAGTCTCACACGGTCGATTTGTCGACGGAAGGCATATCCGTCAAAGAGCGCATGAACCAGATCATCGCGCTGCTGGAGGAACGCGGATCGATCACTTTCCTTGAAATGTTTCCCGATCCGCTTCGTAAAATGGACATCGTAGTGACATTTTTGGCCTTGCTCGAATTGATGAAGCTGAACCTGGTCCGGGCCGTACAAAACGTCCAGAGCGGCACCATACGGCTATTTTACCAATAACCGGCAACCTGTATGCAAGATTTGAAACACATCGTTGAAAGCCTGTTGTTCGCGGCCGAAGAGCCACTGTCCATTGCCAAGCTGCGCGACATAGTTGAAACAACCGACAGCAAAGCCATCCGGGATGCGTTGGCGGATTTGGTTGAGGAGTATGATCGGCGCGGAGGCGGCTTTTGGCTGCGGGAAGTGGCCGGGGGCTGGCAAATTCGCTCTCGGCCCGAATACCATGAATGGATCAAGCGCATGTTGCAGCCATCGCCCCAGCGCATCAGCCGAGCGGCGTTGGAAACACTGGCGGTAATAGCCTATAAACAACCCATTATCCGGGCCGACATCGAATATATCCGCGGCGTGGATTGCGGCGGCGTGCTGCGACAACTGATGGAGCGAAAACTGATTCGCGTCCTCGGACGTAAGGAAATTGCCGGCCGGCCGCTGATCTACGCCACCACCAAGTTGTTCCTGGAAATGTTCGACTTGAAAGATCTGAATGATCTGCCAACGCCCAAGGAAATCGCCGAATACGGGTCCATGACGGAAGAAGAGCAAAGGGAACCATCCGCTCCCACACCAGATAACATGCGCAATGACAATCAATCATCAAGCCCGGATTCCGAATCCGAAACAGACGTTGATCCAAATATCACTTGACTCGAGAGACCGATAAGCGCTATAAGCCCCTGAATTGCAGCGCCAATTGCGTATTGCAACGAAACATCAATAGTTTAGGAAAAACAACGGGCGGTTAACTCAGCGGGAGAGTGCCACCTTCACACGGTGGAAGTCACAGGTTCAAATCCTGTACCGCCCACCAGATGCTGGTTCAGGGCTTACAGGTCAAGGCTTGTAAGCCCTTCTTGCTTCACAAACAAGAAACCACCGGAGACGATGACGGACAGCACCTTGATCATCGGCGGCTGCCGCAGCGGCAAGAGCTCTTACGCTTTAGCATTGGCGCAGTCAAGGCAACCGTCCAACAAATTCTTCGTGGCGACTTGTGTGCCCCGCGATCCCGAGATGGAGGCGCGCGTGGCACGTCATCGCACTGAACGCGATGCCAGTTGGCAAGTCGAAGAGATTCCGTTGCATCTGCACGAATTCCTATTGGAGCAAAAGGCCGACACCGACTTGATACTGATCGATTGCCTGACGTTGTGGATCAGCAACCTGATGATGGCCCATGACAACGACAGTGACATTCTGGCGTCTATTGACCGGCTCTGCGACCGACTCTGCGCCCCCCCCTGCCCTGTTCTTCTGGTGACCAACGAGGTGGGCGCCGGCATCGTGCCGGAAAATGATCTGGCCCGTCGCTACAGAGATCTGGTGGGCCACGCCAATCAACAGGTTGCAGCGGTATGCCGGCAGGTGATATGGATGGTGGCCGGAATTGCTGTACCCATTAAGCCTTCTCAACAGGCGCCGTGTTGAACATCATGCTGAAAAGCCTTGTTGCCGGCCTTCAATTTTTAACGATACTCCCCTGTGGTTCACTCCAGCCGCTTCATATACGCCGAGTGTTGCCCCTTTTTCCCATTTGCGGGGTCATCATCGGTCTTGTGTTGGCGCTTACCGATCATCTGGCAGGATGCTTATGGGATCGCCAGGTGGTCGCGGTGATGGACCTGGTGCTACTG
>JABDRH010000011.1 GCA_013041835.1 Desulfatitalea sp.
AAGATACCCAACACCAAGAGGATCACGAACAGGACATTGATAAGCACAGTCTGCTTGAGCGTATATTTGACGATATTGGGCATGGGATGTCTTCCGTTGATGGTCACGCGCGCGGTGGTTTAGATCTGTGTCGCAACCATTGCTATAGGGTGTTTATATTTTAGTTGCTATTTGATTTTATAAAATTTCGGGCCCTTTCCAACCGGCTGTTCTGGAACGTTCCCATGACGCGTCGTTTGGGCCGATGCCAATGCCATGCCCGGCAGCAGGTCGGTCTGATCGGCAATAAGGACAAAGTCGTCGCTTTCGCCCAGCGGCGTGATGGAGATGCTCTTGCCGTCGGCGGCCCGCACGACCTGGGGATTGTCGTAATAGTCGGTGACTGCTGCCTTGGGCACCATCAACCCCCGGGTATCGACCATCAGGTTCAGCTCGGCGAGCAGACCACCGCGCTTTTCCCCCTCGAAGTCCGTTACGGCGAGCTCAACAGCGGATTTTCGGGAACGCTCGTCAAACTCGGGATTGACCCAGTTGATCACCCCCTTGGCCGGGGATCCCGCCACTTTTAACGCAATGGTATCGTCCCGTCGCAGGGCCGCCAACTCCGGGCCTGAAACGAAGAGGGGCACCACCAGACGGCTGAAATCGACAAGCCGGGCCAACGGCGTACCGGCGGCAATGACTTCCCCGGGCTCCACGTGCCGTTGCACCACCACCCATCCTTGGGGCGCCATCACCTGATGCCGTCGATGGCGCTCTTCCAACTCCTGGAGCTGGGTTTGCAGGGAACTGATCTCCGTGTTGGCGCTCCGCAGGGATAGGGACGCCTGGTCCAGTTGCTCTCGCGCCGCATCCCATCTGGCCTGCGTGGCCGCCTTGTCTTTTTTCAGGGCATTGATGCGTTTGAACTCTTTGTCCAGATAATCGATCTGGGACGTGGCTTGGGAGCGGGCCACTTTGAGTTTGGATATGGTTAAACGCGCCCGCTCGATCTGTAGCACGAGAAAGGTATCGTCAATCTCCGCAAAGGGCATTATGTCAATCGCTTGTCCCACATCATAATTGACGCGCACGACTTTGCCGGCCACTTCCGCGGACAAAGCCATTGAGGTCCGACCGCGGGTATACCCGCTGAGGACCACTTGTTTACGTGCCGTTTGCACGATGAGGGGTTGTTCTGACCAGGCATTTGAAAAAGATGCCAGGACAACCAGGCAGAAGAATAGCGAACGCACGAACATCAACCGTCCTTTCCAAAACGATGCTTCTTGAACATAAATTTATGAAGCCCGGTGGCTGTCTCATGCAAGACGCGCCGTTTTGCCACACGCTGGCCGGGGGTCGAATTGCCTCATACCAAGCGTGTAGCGCCATGCGAGGTGAACAAGTCTCAGCCTACCACAAGCCCCCAGTGCACTTCAACACTTCATATTAGCATCTAATCAAAAAAGAATAATTGATAAAAAAACGGCTAAGCGCGGTTTGAACACTTAGCCGTTAAAGGAGGAGAACAGATGAAAAACTATTGGTTTGGCGATTTAGAATCATGCAATCTACTTGCCACAAAAAGATATAAATGGCAACAAATTGCTCGCTGTCTATTTTTAGTGTAATTACAAGGCGTAGTGGGCATCTACCCACCAATCAAAAGAGGTGTTGCATTTCCGCCATAGCAAAAAAGCCACACAATTGTTCAAGATATTGAACAATATATTTTCCGGACAAATTTTTATACGACTGTTTTTATATCCTAATATTGCGCTTCAAGGGTCGTGTTCAAATATTTGAACGCAATCCGGGTGTCTTGTCGGGTCAAACATTACCCATTGTATTTATTTGAATAATTCAATTCAAAAGTGTAAATGAAATTAAACTTCACAACAGAGAGACCACTTTCCTTTAGGCGGGCTGAGCAGGCGTCGATCATCAAAATATGTTTGGGTTTCAGCATCATGGCAATAACCTTTGACCCGCCGTAGCCAATCGACTATATTTTTCGTCAAAGTGGTAAGGTTTTTTCTTGAAATGGCAAACACGATCATTGAATGCAGTTCATTTTCAGCCCGGCCCTCATTCCGATTCCGCCGCCAGCACGGTTCCCTCTTTCAGAAAAGCCGACCGGCAAACGCCCCTGAATCCGTTTCGTCGACACATCATGCGACTCTTTTGAGTGGGGGGGGACTCAAATGCAACGTAATGTAATGCGCAGCCAGAGACTCGTGTTTTTGTTTATGGTGGGTTATCTTTTGTTGAACTATCCCTTGCTCTTCCTGTTCGATGTGCCACAGGCCATATGGGGCATTCCGCTGCTCTACGGTTACATTTTTCTGGTTTGGGCGATGTTGATTGCGCTGGCGGGAGTGATCACCGGCACCCGGGAATCCGGATTGCCGCCACGAAACACGGAATCAAAATAGCGCGGTTTGGACCTGAATCATGCTGGCCACCGAATCGATTATTATCGTCTCCATGGTCTACATCGGCATTTTGTTTGCCGTCGCCTATTATGGCGATAAACGGGCGGATGCCGGCCGCAGTATTATCAACAACCCCTATGTGTACGCTCTCTCCCTGGCCGTTTACTGCACCGCCTGGACCTTTTACGGCAGCGTTGGCCGCGCGGTAAACTCCGGGCCGGCCTTTCTCTCCATTTACATCGGACCCACCCTGATGATGACGCTAGGATGGGGCGTTCTGAGAAAAATCATGCGTATCAGCCGTGAGCTGCGCATCACATCCATTGCCGATTTTATTGCTTCGCGTTACGGCAAGAGCATGTTGTTGGGCGGGCTTGTGGCCGTGATTGCCGTGCTGGGAATCGTCCCCTATATCTCCCTGCAACTCAAAGCCATTTCCACCAGTTTTCAGATCCTTAGCGGCCAGAGCGCGGAAAATGCCGCCCAAGGGGTTCGCAGGATGCCTTTTTTTCAAGACAATGCCTTTTACGTGGCTTTTCTTTTGGCTGCTTTTGCCGTGCTCTTCGGCACGCGAAAACCCGATGCCACGGAACGTCACGAAGGATTGGTGGCCGCCATCGCGCTGGAATCGATCATTAAGCTCATTGCCTTTTTGGCCGTCGGCGTATTTACCACCTTTTATCTTTTTGACGGATTTGGGAATCTCTTTCAGGCCACCGCCTCCCGGCCCGAAATCAAGACGTTGTTGACCTTTTTCTCAAACGAGAGCAATGCCTGCATCGATTGGTCCGTTCACGTGTTCTTAAGCATGCTGGCGATTATCCTTTTGCCGCGCCAGTTTCAGATGGCTGTCATAGAAAATGTGGACGAAGGGCATTTGAAAAAAGCCATCTGGCTCTTCCCGCTGTATATGTTAGCCATCAATGTGTTCGTTCTGCCGGTGGCCCTGGCCGGCATGCACCAGTTCACCGGGCAACCAATGGACGCCGACACCTTTGTGCTGAACCTGCCGCTTGTCCACCAGCAAAAAGCGCTTACCCTGCTGGTCTTCATTGGCGGCATGTCGGCGGCTACAGGCATGGTCATCGTGGAGACCATCGCGTTGTCCACCATGATCAGCAACAACCTGGTGATGCCCCTGCTGTTGAATCTGCCACAACTGAAACTCGCCGACCGTGACAATTTGGGCACCTGGCTGGTGGCGATCCGCCACGGCGCCATCGTCCTGGTCATCTTGCTAGGCTATATCTATTATCATCTCACGGCCGAGTTTTACCCCCTGGTTTCGATCGGCTTGGTTTCCTTTGCCGCAGTGGCCCAATTCGCACCCGCGCTGTTGGGCGGCATCTTCTGGAAAGGCGGCACATCAAAAGGTGCACTGTGGTCCATGGTGGTGGGCTTTGTGGTTTGGGGCTATACGCTGGTGCTGCCATCTTTGGCTGCCGCAGGCATCTTTTCCCAAACGTTCATCCAGGATGGCCCATGGGGCGTTGGTTGGCTCAAGCCCTTCTCCCTGTTCGGTCTGCAGCAATTTGATCATATTTCTCATGCCGTGTTCTGGAGCCTGCTGCTCAACAGTCTCACCTATGTGGCGATTTCCCTGTTCAGCACGCCCACAGCCCTGGAACATAGCCAGGCGACACTGTTCGTGGATGTCTTCCGCTTCGGCCGGAAAGGCGAAGCTTCTCCGGTGTGGCGCGGCACGGCCCTGATCCCTGATCTGACCGTCTTATTGGAACGGTTTCTGGGCAAGCTTCGCGCTCAGGAAGCCCTTGGACAATATGCCCGCATCCACAACATTGATTGGCGACATTCCATGGATGCAGACCCGGGCTTCGTCACCCATGTGGAAAAGTTGCTGGCCGGAGCCATCGGGAAGGCCTCAGCCCGTCTCATGCTGGCCTCGGTCGTTAAGGAAGAACCGCTGGGGGTGCAGGAGGTGATGAACATCCTGGATGAAACGCGCCAGGCGATTTCCTACAGCCATGAACTTGAAAACGTGACGACCGATCTCAAAGCCGCCAACGAGCGCCTGAAGGAGCTAGACCGGCTCAAAGACGAATTCATCTCCACCGTCTCGCACGAACTGCGTACGCCGTTGACCGCCATCCGGTCCCTATCCGAAATATTGCGCGACTACCCGGACACCCACCCGCAGGAACAGCAGGATTTTCTGAACATCATGATCAATGAAATTCATCGTCTCTCCCGTTTGATCAATCAGGTCCTAGACTTTCAAAAGATTGAATCGGGGATAATTCACTGGCAGATCGAACCCGTGGATCTGATTCAAATCATAAAGGACGCCGTGGATGGGACACGCCGGTTGGTGGCCGACCAGCAGATGCACATGACCCTGGATCTACCCGGCTCGGTGCCTGCCATTTCAGGCGACCGCGACAAATTGATCCAGGCCATGATCAATCTCATCTCCAATGCCGTTAAATTTTGCGAAACGCAAAAGGGCCGAATCCACATCACGCTCACCTGGGAGCGGCATCAATTGCGTGTGAGTGTGCGCGACAACGGCATCGGCTTGCGCGACGAAGACCAGGAGGCCGTGTTTGAACAGTTCCGCCAAATTACGCAGCCCAACGGACGGGGACGGCCGAAGGGCAGCGGCCTTGGTCTGGCCATCACCAAACGCATCATCGATTATCACCAGGGGAAAATCTGGGCCGAAGGCAAACCGGGCAAAGGGGCGTGCTTCACCTTCGTACTGCCGGCGCTGCCAGTGATCGAAAAGCTGCAAACCGGATAAGGGAGTGGATTAAGGGCTCGCGCAAAAATAAGTTCAGCGTTTAGGCG
>JABDRH010000409.1 GCA_013041835.1 Desulfatitalea sp.
GGTCTGGCCGCACTCGCTGAACAGGTGGCGCCCAAGGCCGGTGAAAAAACACGGGAAGCCCTGCGCATCTATACGGTGGACGACAGCAAGATGTTGCTCAACATCTACCGCAGCGTGCTGCACAACCTGGGATGTGAAGTCGTGGCCTTCGAGTTCCCCGCCAAGGCCATAGATCAGGTAAGAGACGATCGGCCCGACGCCATCCTGACGGACCTGAACATGCCCGGGCTGACCGGTATCGATCTGGCGATCAAGATCCGGCAATGGTTTTCCAAAGAGGCGCTGCCCATCATCATGGTCACCACCCAGCAGGAGTCTCAGGATTTCGAAGATGCGCTGTCGGCCGGCATCAACGGCATTATCCAAAAACCGTTTACCGAATCCCATATCGCGGCCGCACTAAAAAAATTCGCCGGATTTAAAGGTCTGTTGAATTGACAAGAAGCGATCGTGTACCAAATTGACGAATTTTTCTCGGTTTCATATCGTCGCGGACACTCAAGCCCGTGAGGCTTGTTGCTTGCCGTACGCGACACCGAGCTTTCTCATTTTCCCCCTCAATGTGCTCGGATGAACTTTAAGCAGCTCTGCAGCCCCTTCGGGGCCCTCAACTTTTCCTTGGGTGCGCATTAACACATACCCGATATACTCTCGGATAACATTATCTAATGAAGTAACCTCCTGCGATTGAAATGCGGGTCGTTCGTTCGCTGACGATAGTGTTACGGCTGACAAATTCCGGAACTCCAGCAACTGATTGTCTCCGCTAACCCGACTCTGAATCAATTCCCGTTCCACCAGGTTCTCAAGTTCTCGTACGTTTCCCGGCCATCTATAGGCCTGAAGTCTTTCCATACTCCCCGGTGTCAATTTAGGTAATCTGCCGATATTCATTTCCATGGACTTTTTGTCGATATAATGGCTGACAAGAGCGGGGATATCTTCCGGGTGCTGATGCAAAGGGGGAATTAAAATTGGAAAGACATTGAGCCGGAACCACAAGTCTTCCCGGAACTTGCCGGCCGTCACCATCTCTTCCAGATTCCGATGAGTTGCACTGATGATGCGGACATCGATACGAATCGGACCATTGCCGCCCACGCGCTCGATCTCTTGCTGTTGTAAAACCCTAAGCAACTTTACCTGTGCATTCAATGACAGTTCACCGATTTCATCCAAAAAAAGGGTTCCATGATGCGCTTTTTCGAACTTGCCGCGACGTTGTGAAACGGCTCCGGTAAATGCGCCTTTTTCATGGCCGAAAAGCTCGCTGTCAATCAAGCCTTCCGGAATGGCGCCGCAATTCACCTTGATAAAGGGTTGGTCTTTTCGACTGGAACCTTCATGGATGGCATTGGCCACAAGTTCTTTTCCCACACCGGTTTCGCCGATTAATAATACCGGACTATTCAGGGGCGAAACCTGATTGACCATGCGCATCGTGTTTTTCAGCCCGAATTCAGCACCGATGATTTTGCCCCTGCTTTTATTTTTAAGCTCTTTTTTCAGATAGCGATTTTCGTCTGCCACAAGGTCACGAAGCCTCGTTATTACGTTATATTGCAAGATATTTGAGGTTGCGATGGCCAAAGGATCATGGAGCAGGGAAATCAGATGGGCGTGGGCGTCCGTATATTGATGTTTGCCTTTTGTACAAATTAAAAAGGCACCGAGCCTTTTTGACTCAAGCTCCAGGCCCATGGAAATAATTGAGGAATCCGGTGCGAAAACGCTGAGCATAACCTCTTGGAAGTCTTCATCCTCTTCAAAGATGTCGTTGATAATTTGAATCTGAGGTGCGTCCTTGACCCATTTTTTCCGTGCCAGGCTGCCGCCCTCCTTTGAATATGGAACTGAATCTGTATCCAATTTAAAGGGACGGCTCCCAACCCAGGCCAGGATTCGGCTCACGTTCATTTCCGGATCGTACACCCCGATGCTCAACTCATTGACAGGCATATGGTTTTTCAAGTAATGCATCAATTTCTTCAAAGCGGCGTCCACATTTAAACTGCTGCAAATTAGCATGGCAGCTTCCCGGAAGAATATGTTTTCGTCTGTCATATGATTTTCCAATAATATGCGGTTGTTGAATATGATTGGCACACAATCACCCCGACTTAACTGTCAAATTTAGCAGCCCGACACTTTTCCGTCAAATACAAAAGCAACAACTGTTAAATTTGATGAACTCAAAAAAAGTCAGTCAATAGCCGCTGCCCCCAATAGGTTGTGGCAACAAATACCGGATGTGCCTGTTTATAGGCCTAAAGAAACGCAATTTCGCGTATTTACGATGATAACCGGATGTAACGGCGTATTTCATTTGGATTGAATCGACCTGCTTTTTTTATCTGATTATTGATTGGCACAATCTCTGCTATTTTACAGTACGGGTGAAAACAATGGTTACGTCTCCTTCAGACGGACATTTCGAGATGCATAAAAAACATCAAACAACGGGGAGGTCATCCTTATGGCGAAAAATGTAATGAACTTAAAAGAGGTTGGCAGCGATGTTGACGTCACTAGGGGCCAGAGAATCTGGAAGAGATTGCGTGAAATGCCGGCAGAGCCCGGAAAAATATCAATTGTCTGGCCGCGGTTGGTGACCGCTTCATATAAAGAGACCGAAGGTCTGACGCCGGCACTGAGGCTGGCAAAATCAATCGAGAAGCAGTGCAACGAGGCGCCCTTGTTCCAGGAAGACGATGAGCAGTTGCTTATGGGCTCCGGGAACCCGGGCCACTGGGAAACAAGGTGGAATGTGAACTGGACCGGTGGCAACTGGCTGTTGCAAGAGCTTGAGCAAGGCCTGGTAAATGACGTCGTAAAAGAAGAAGATTTGGATGAAGTAAAAGAAATTGCTCACTATTGGAAAGACAAATGTATCCTCGATGTCTTTCCCAAGTTGCTGGAGGCGCATGGGTTGCTCAAACATGCATTTATGAATGGCGAGCCAGGGGCCTATGTTTACAACTGCTTTGGCCAGAGCGCGGGGGCGAAAGCCATGGATGCGGTGGACCATGCAAAATTGCTCAGGATAGGGTATAAAGGCTTGCTTGAAGAAATCGAAGCAGAGTTGCAGGCAACCGAGATATCTGATCCTGAATCATATCAAAAAATCGATTTCCTAAGAGCTTTGCATATCGCTCACCAATCGGCAATGCATTACATCAATCGACACGCCGAGTGGGCAAAGGAACTAGCCGGCAATGCTGAAGGAAAACGCAAATCGGAACTTGAACGAATGGCTGAAGGTTGTGCCTGGATCGCGGAAAAGCCACCACGCACCTTCTATGAAGCGCTGCAACTGATGTGGTTTATGAAGCTTTTCGATGAAATGGAAACCAAAGCCTTGGCGGTATCTCCAGGGAGAATGGACCAGCTTCTCTATCCATTTTACCAGAAAGATATTGAACAAGGCACGTTGACCCGGCAAGAAGCCTTGGAGATGTTAGAGTGCTATCGCATAAAAGTGGCCCAACTTCGCATTGCGTGGCCGGCGATTGCCCGCGATCTTACCTCGCAGCTTATGTTGGTCAATGTCACTCTGGGTGGGCAAACGCCGGACGGCAAAGACGCAACGAACGAACTGTCATATCTTTTTCTGGAGGCTGCCGAGAAGACCAGGACGCCGCACCCCACACTCAGTGTCAGGGTCCATGATAGGTCGCCACGAGAATTTTTGCTTAAAGCGATTGAAGTGGCCAGCCTTGGCATGGGGTTTCCGGCGTTCTTCGGCGACAGGAGCATGATGGCCGCATGGTCGGACTGGGGGCTTCCCTTAAATGTGACTCGGGATTATCAAGTATCGGGGTGCACCATGCCGGTGTTGCCCGGCACAACCGGATGGAACTATTCAGTCATTCTCAACGTGCCGAAAGTGCTGGAATTGGCCATGCACGATGGTGTTGACCCCAGGACCACCTTAAAGATTGGTCCTGACACGGGCAGGTTCGAGGATTTCAAAACGTTCGATGAGTTTTACGAGGCCTTCAAAAAGCAAGCCGAGGATGTGTTCTCCAAATCCGTACCCTTCACTAAAGTTGGATCGGCGATTGTGGCCACCCTGTGGTCCAGCTTGTTTGCTTCCGCGCTGATTGCCGATTGCATAAAGAATGGCAAAGCCACATCCGGCGGTTGCGGGCAACGCTACTGGCACGATCTGGGAATTTTGAACGGCGCGATTTCGACTTCCGATTCGTTGGCCGCGATCAAAAAGCTCGTCTTCGAAGAGGGTAAAATCGGCAAAAAAGAGCTTCTGGACGCCTTGGCCGCCAATTTTGAAGGTTACGAAGAAATACATCGGCTTTGTTTGGCTGCGCCCAAATATGGCAATGACGATGACTATGCCGACAACTTGGCGGCTGACTTGTACAAATACTTTAACGAGATGATTGGGCAGCAAGATGGATTCGGTGGAAGAAAAATGGTCAATGGTAATTTCTCTTACAGCAGCCATTTCTCTTTTGGCAAAATAGTGGACGCGCTGCCAAACGGACGCTTGCTCGGCAAAGCCCTTTCGGATGGTTCCGTATCCGCCGAACAAGGCATGGATATGACGAGTGCCACGGCGCTGGTAAACTCTGCCGGCAAGATAGACCAGATGTCTCACTACGCTGACCTTATGAACATTAAGTTTCATCCATCGGCTTTGAGGACGAAAGAGGATCAGGAAAAGCTGCTGGCTTTGATTAAGACCCATTTGTGCACATACGGGTCCAAACATGTACAGCTCAATGTTGTCGGCAAAAAAACGCTGATCGAAGCGAAGGAACGTCCTGAAGCGCATCGGGACTTGCTGGTAAGAGTGGCTGGCTACAGTGCATTTTTCACTCAACTCGATGGTGGCGTCCAAGACGAAATCATAGAGAGAGCGGAGCATACCTGGTCATGTTGCTAGATTCGATGAACAGGCAGACACAACAGAAAACCGACCAGGGGGTGGTGTTCAACATACAACGGTACTC
>JABDRH010000413.1 GCA_013041835.1 Desulfatitalea sp.
ACCTGCTCAAACCCGCCCTGGCCAAGGGCGAACTGCGCACCATCGCCGATCATGGTGTGCGCTTCGTCGATGAACAGGATGATGGGGATGGGCGAGGCTTTCACTTCCTTGATCACTTCCTTGAGGCGGTTTTCAAACTCGCCCTTGACGCCGGCGCCGGCTTGCAGCAGGCCCAGGTCCAGGCTCCGGACCTGCACGTTTTGCAGCGGGCCGGGCACGTCGCCGTAGATGACGCGCAGGGCGAAGCCTTCGGCCACGGCGGTCTTGCCCACGCCGGCTTCGCCGGTGAGGATGGGGTTGTTCTGGCGCCGCCGGATGAGGATGTCGGCCATCTGGCGGATTTCGGTGTCGCGGCCGATGACCGGGTCGATGAGCCCTGCCTTGGCCCGCTCGGTCAGGTTGATGGTGTACAGGTCCAGCACGCGGGTGCCGGCGGCGGCCGGGCCTTGGGTGTGGGATGCGGCGGCGCCCGCCGTGCCCTGTTCGGCCGATTTGGCCAGGATGTCGTTGAACCCGGCGTCAAGGGTTTCCAGGGAGATGTTTTCCAGCTCGGGGATTGCCGCCAGCAACGGGTCGGCAAAGTAGGGCTCGGCCAATAAGGTCCGCAATATGTGGCCGGATCGCACGGCGGGGGCGCCCTGGTTCACCGAGGCATGCAGCCAGGCCTTGGAGATCAGTTTGGGCAGCCGCGGCGACAGCGAGGGCGTGCGGCCGTTGCCGGTTTTAAACCGTTCCAGCAGGGCTGTGAGCCGGGCCTGTACATGGGCTTTTTCGATTTCAAAGTGCCGCAGCGCCAGGGCGATGTCGTTGGCGCCGTCTTCGAGCAGTTTCATGAAAAGGTGCTCGAGCTCCACTTCGTAGTGGGTGCTGGACTGGCAGATGCCTGCCGCGCCTTCCAGGGCTTTGCGGCACACCGGGTCAAGTTTTCCTACCAATGCTTTCAGATCAAGATGTGTCATGATGCCTTTCCATTGTCGGTTGGGTATCCGTTGAGCCCGTCGGCCCGATGGTTGACGCTGATCACGATGTCGCATTCAAGGGGGCGGTGCGGCCGTCGCATGATGGCGGTGCGGCCCAGCATGGGGGTTGCGCCTTTGGGTCCGATGGGCATGGCCGGAATTTCGCTGCCGGGTATGATCAGGCGGATGTCGAATTCGTACTCCATGCCGGCCAGGTGGGCGATGAGGTGCCGCACTTTTTTCAGGTTGCGGCTGCGCGGGGCGAAGGCCAGGTAGTGATTCCAGGTCAGGGGGCCGATGTGCACCCTGAAAAAGGAGGCGATGTCCCGCACGGCCCGGCCGCAGAGGGCATCGGATTTGAGCGTGCTGTTTTTTTGGCCCAGGCGGGTGCGGTCCCGTTGGTGGATGGGGATGAGACGCTCCACGAACTGCTCCACCCGCACGGGGGCGCCCACGGCCTGCCCGACGATGGTCTCGATGGCCGCCACGGTGGGAACGGTTCGCGCCGCCAGGCCGCAAAAAAAGAGCAGCCGCCTGTAAAATGGATCCACGCCGCCGCTGACGGCCTTTTGTTTTTTTGGCCGGCCGCCGACCAGGCAGGCAAGGGTCCTGGAGATGGTGTCGCCGCCGTCGGCGCGATAATTTTCCACCAGGCGGTACTTTTTCCAGGCCCGGTAGAACAAGGAGATAAGCCGCTGGTGGAACAAGTCCAGAAAATCGTTGAAGCATTCGTTCTTATCGGCCCGGCAGGCCAGGGCGTGGGCATTGTACCAGTCGGGCAGCACGCCTTTGGGGCCGATGAGCCCCATGAAGTTCACGTTCATCTTCGGCGCGTCGCCGTTGCCATTGACGGTGATGCCCTGGATGTCACTGGCCGGAAAGGCAAATCCGGGGGCCACGCTGAAATGCACGGGGTCCTGATCCGGGCTCAGGCCGGCGCCCTGGACGCGATTGCCGGAAAAATGTTCGAGCAGGTGCACGGCTTTGAAAAAGTTGAAGCGATAGGCTTCGTCGTACAATTGCCGCTGGACGGCGTTGCGCTTGCCCGTCGGCTGTGTTTCCCGATGCGCTTGAACCGGCGCGGCGGCGGGCGCATCGGCCCCCGGCGGCATCTCCGGCCGGGTGTCGCAGATTTCCTGGGTGGCTTGGCTTTGGGTTGTCAATGGTTGCATCATGCGATCGGTCTTTCTCCCCGCGCCGCCGAAGGGGCGGGTCGGTCCGCGTTAAATCAGTATCCTTTTGCCGCTTCGGGGCGGCCAGGCCTTGATGGGCTCGGTGCGCTGCAGGCTTTTGACCATAAGGCGCGTAAAGGAGTTGATGGAGACATACTGGGCCACAAATTGGTCAAGCACCGCGGAAAAAAGATAGATGCTGGACCCCACGAATTTTTCTTCGTTGAACACGATGGTGATTTCCACGCCGCGACACAAGGCCCGTCCGAGGCGCATGGTTTCATGGCGGTAGGCCACCGATTCGATGCCTTCGATCTGCTGGCGGGTAATGGGCGAATCGTGGATGTCGTAGAGCTTGAGCATCTCTTTGAGCCCGCGCCCGTTGTCCTCCAGCATCGAGAGGTAGTTAAGGGAAAGATGCGATATCAGGCGCCACTGCTTGTGCCCCCCCGGTTTGGGGCGTAAAGCGGCGGTGGGTTTCATCAGGCAGTCGATGCCATCGATGGGGCCGCTGTGCTCCAGGTAAAAGTCCCGGGCGATGCCACCGGGCGTCAGGCGCTCCGGCAGGTCCCGGTTGGTGCAGGTGGTGTGCACGGTCAGGGTGGTGCACTGGGGCTGGGCCATGGCCAGGGCCTCATCGGTGAAGGCCAGCATCACGTCCGTTCCCGCGTCGCCTTTTCGGGGCGACGGCCGGCGCTGGATGTGCCAGTAGGCGCTGCCTGTTTCTTTTTGGCCGAAGTGGGAGACGGCGTAAAAGGGTTGATAGACGATTTCATTCTCGCCTTCGCCGGTAATGCCGACCACCGCGTCGATACTGAAAACCTCGGTGCGGCTTTGGGCGTTGTCGCTATGGTAGATGGGGTACTGGGTCTTTGTATGTTCCACCCGCACGGGCTGGGCCATTTGCGAAAACAGGTTGACGGCCGGCGTGGTGTAAAGGCGAAAGGTGTCGTTGTCGACGTGGATCTGGTCGGCGCATTCCCGGTCGAGCAAAAATTCAATCTCGATGCCGTCGCCGGCCATTTGGCGGATGGGCGAAAGGCCGCTCAAATCGAAATAGAGGAACTTTTCGGCAAAAGCGAAGTATTCATAGAGCAGGCGGTAGCCGTCAAAAGATTGCTGCGGCCAGGGCAGCAGGTTCTCATGGTCGGCGAATCCCACCGGCGCGATATGCGCCGCGGTAAGCGTATAGGTGTCCTCCGACCGCTTGATGCCTTTTTCTTCGGTATAGGATGAGATGCGGATCTGGACGACATGGTTCATGATCAGTTCATAGAGTTTGAAGATCTGCTGCTGATGACCGTGGAGAAAGAAGCGCAGGGTGTCGGGCCATTCGATTTTGTCCAGGGTCATTTCGGGCAGGGCGTGGATTTCGACTTTTACGCCTTGCCTTACGTCCAGGGCGGGATTGTAGGGTTGGACCAGCTCGGCGCCACGGATTTCCACGGGCAGCAGCCGGACGTCCTGGACCGTGGTGAAGATCAATTTGGTGCGCTTGACCGGCGGTGACTGAATGCGCGCGCCCTTGGGGATATCGTGGCCCGACGATGGCACGTTGGCCAGTTGCGGGATGAATTTCACCGTGGTCATGGCGGGCAGGGGCCGCGTGTAGTGGGGATAAATGATCTGAAGCAGCGACTCGGTCAGTTCCGGATAGGCGTCATCGATCTTTTTCTGAATTCTCCCGGTGAGAAAGGCAAAGGCTTCCAGCAACCGTTCCGTGTGGGGATCTTCGCAACGGTCCGGTTCCATGAGCAGCCGCCCGGCGATCTTGGGATACTTTTCAGCGAACCGGGCGCCCGATTCCCGGATGAAGGTCAGTTCGCGTTCATAGTAATGCAGTAATGGGTCGTCCAAGGCAAACTCCTGATGCTTTATTTCGCATTCTTGATTTTGTACTCTCCCCGTCCCGCTGAAAACCAGGTGTCGAAGGTGATGGGCTCGCGCACGGGATCGGCATGCAAGGTGGCGGTCACGGCAAAGCACAGGTTGTGGTGACTGCCCTCCTCGGGGTTGAACGTCACTTCGGTGTTTTTCAACCGGGGTTCGAACCGGGTAAGGGCTTCTTTGATAGTGTGCTTCAAGGCCTGGCGCACCTGAGGGTTTTTCGGATTTTTGGCCGTGTAATCCTCGATGCCATAGCTGTACAGGGAATTTTTCAGGTAGCCGGTGCAATCGGGGCCGAGCTCAACGGCCCGGCGGGTGTTGAGCAGGTTCTCCACATCCCGCAGCACGGCCCGGCGCACGATCACCACGTCTTCCACCGTCTCGCCGATAGCGCCGGGTTCGGGGCTGAGCCGGTCGAAGATCGATAGCTGCAGATGTTGTTTCTCACTGGGCATTCGTCTTATGTTCTCCTAAACTGTCTAAAATATGCCAGCCCTGTCAATGACGATGCGTTGGCAGATTGAATATAGCTTTCAATACGAAGGGCACGATGGTGAATTTGTGGGGTAAACACAAATGCCAGTGCGTGCTCCGCGCCCTTGCAGATTCTTCGATATTTCTTTTACAGATATCATTTTCCAACCCATCATTTTTCTCCCAACAAATACGTCTCGGTAAAGATGGGATCGATCTTTTGATAAAATTCCAGCCACACCAGAAACTTGCCGCGCACGCGCGGGTATTGGTTCATGATCTTTTTGAACTTTTCCGGGTAGGTGAAGATCATTGCGGCATACTCGTTAAAATCATTTTCAAAGCTAGTGGTACCATATTTGGCTACAAAACCATTTTCATAACAATCTTTGTCTGTAAAAACCTCGCTTGCTTTTACCATTTCTTTCCAAGTGTCATACTTCTCATAAAAGTATATGAAACTCTTTGAGTTATTATCAGTCCAGGGGTTAATCCAAAAAGAGTGGCGTGCCAGTAACAGGGAGCTGAATTCATGGTGGAAGGTGCGTATTGCTCGTTCATCGCTTTTTCCGCCGTCATCCACCAAGTAGATTATCCGCCTGAAAGGATCATATGTCCCGGAAAGCTTTATATCCCCGCTATCGATTTCACCTGCAAAGTAGATTGCACTTAAATAGCTTTCGATTATATTAACCGGGTACTTGTCAAAAGCCTTTTGTAGAAGTTGAGGATATTTAACAAGCACACGGTGGCGGATCGGATCGATCTTGCTGCCGTGCGGCGGTCCGGCTGGGATAACAGGTCTTTCCTCCGGAAAAAAATAGTCATCGCTGACTTCATACACGATCTTGATGCCGTACGTTGAAGTAATGGGCTCAAAAACAGCGTCAATTTCCTCTTTGGGAAAGGTCTGATAATAGTACCATCTAAACAATAGCCACATTATGAAAGAAACAACGCTGATCGTGAGAAAAACATTGGGCAATTTTCGCATATCACACCTTCAGGCGTCTCCGGAAGAATCAGGACGACCCACGTTGTGAATAAAAGGTGGGACGGTTACAGGCACCATCATGCCTCTTCTTGCAAAAATCTCAACCGACCTATAAGCGACGTAAAAAATCAAAGATGCCACAGCAATTACAACACCCTTTTCAGCAACCGTTTGGTCCCATTTTGTTGCATGCGCGTGCTGATTGGGTGGAATTTCAGCTTTCATATTTTTCTTAGCTTGAGACGACACCTCCCTTACCGTCTCGGCCACCGGCTCCGGTCCCTTGGAGTAAGGCCTTGGATGCCAGGTCACCTCGACCTTGAACTCGACCTTGGCGCTGTATTTGTACTTGCGCCGGCCCAGCTCCAATTCACCGTTGATCTCAGGGGATGAGAAAACACCCGACATTGTTGAAGGCGTATCGGCTTGAACTTTAACCGCGATCGGCCCGAAATCGGCATTGGCCGCGATGGGGGCCTTGATCTTGACGCGGCCGGATTCGTACACCATTTCCGGCTTGGC
>JABDRH010000423.1 GCA_013041835.1 Desulfatitalea sp.
GCCCATCAGCGTGGGAGATTCGCGGACCATGTACCGGGCGGTTTTGGCCGGCAGCATGAGCGACACCATGGAATACTGTGCGCGTGGGTTCGTGGACTACACCTTTCTGGGCGGTGCCCAGATTGATATGTACGGCAACCTCAACTCCACCATCATCGGCGATCACGCCAAACCGAAAGTGCGGTTTCCGGGCAGCGGCGGCGCCAACGATTTCGCCTCTTTTTGCTGGAAGATGATGGTGATGACCCCCCAGGATACAAAACGGTTCGTGGAGAAACTGGACTTTCTCACCACCCCCGGCTGGCTGGAAGGCGGAGATTCCCGTGCCAAGTCCGGTTTGCCCCTTGGCGCCGGGCCATATAAAATCATTACCGACATGGCGGTAATGGATTTTGAACCGGATTCAAAGCGCATGCGCATCATTTCGGTCAGCCCTGGTTTCTCTCTGAAGGATGTCAAGGAAAACTGCGGATTCGAGCTGCTCGAGGCGGATCATATCATCGATACAAAACCGCCCACGGCAGTGGAACTACGCATCCTGCGCGAAGAAGTGGATCCCTATCGATATGTCATTGGTAGATAAACCCCAAGTCAGTGAATATATATTTTTTAACAGGAAGTATCAATCATGGCAGCAAAGCAAACCGGTCGACCAACTCCCGTGGGCAAAAATATCAAGAAGGCCCGCATCGACAAGAAGATGACCTATGATGCGTTGGCCAACGAAACCGGATTTTCCGTGGATTTCCTCAAGAAAGTGGAATCCGGGAAGGTGACGCCTCCAGTGGGATCGCTACTGCAGATTTCCCGCGCCCTTTCGATCGACTCCGGGGCTTTGCTGAAAGAAGACGAAGGGGTTGTCAAGGACCGCGTCCGCGCCTATACCAAGCGCACGGACAGCTATGCTTACCAGACCCTGACTCCGGGGGCGGAGAACAAACACTTAAAGGGGTTTCGCGTCAAGATTGACGCCATGAAAGACCACGAAGGCGTCAGCTACAACCACGCGGGCGAGGAGTTCGTCTATGTGCTCGCGGGAAATATCGAGGTGGTGGTGGGCGATTATGTAAATACGCTCGGGCCCGGACAATCTCTGCATTTCAATTCCGGTATACAGCACCTGCTAAGAAATATCGGCGCGACCGATGCCGAGCTGATCGTGGTCATCTACAATCCGTGACCCATCGCATCGATCGGTGACATCCACGCGACGGCTCCGGCCAACATGAAGAGGGATCCACATGTCTTTCAGATTGAACGATGAACAGCTCATGATTCAGTCCATGGTCCGTGAGTTTGCCCACAAGGTGGTGACCGAAACAGCGGCCCAGCGGGATCGAACCAAGGCTTTTCCCGCCGACAACCTGAAGAAAATGGCCGATTTGGGGCTCCTGGGCATGATGGTTCCCTTGGCTTACGAAGGTTCGGATTCGGACAGCGTGGGGTATGTGCTCGCCCTCTCGGAAATCGCCTACGCGTGCGCCTCCACGGCGGTGGTCATGTCGGTGCACAACTCCATCGTGTGCGAAAGCATCCTCAATTTCGGTACCGAGGATCAAAAACAGCGTTATCTCAAGGACCTGGCCATGGGCGCGTGCATCGGCGCCTTCGCCCTGACCGAGCCCGAGGCCGGATCCGATCCGGTCAACCAACAGACCACTGCGGTGAAAGATGGGGATCACTATGTCATCAACGGCACCAAGCGATTCATCACCAGCGGGAAGAACTGCGGCCTGGTGATCGTGACGGCCAAAACCGATCCGGCGGCCCGCCACAAGGGCATCAGCGCCTTCATCGTGACCAAGGATAACCCGGGGCTGCGGGTTGGAAACATAGAGGAGAAGATGGGCCTCAGGGCCTCGGACACCACCGATCTTCACTTCGATGATTGCCGGGTGCCGGCAACGGACAGGCTGGGCGAAGAAGGCGAAGGATTCCAAATCGCCATGAAGGGGTTGGATGGCGGACGCATCGGCATCGCCGCCCAGAGCCTTGGGGTGGCCCAGGCGGCCTTCGTCGCGGCGGTTCGCTACGCTGAGGCGCGAGACCAGTTTGGTCAGAAAATTGCCAAATTTCAAGGGCTTCGCTGGATGATCGCCGACATGGCCACCGAGATCGCCGCGGCCCGGCAACTGACTCTATCCGCCGCCGCCATGAAAGACCGGAAGGAAAACTTCACCTTGCAGGCTTCCATGGCCAAGCTGTTCGCTTCGGAGATGGTGAATCGGGTGACCGCAAAAGCGGTACAGATTCACGGCGGGTATGGATTCACCAAGGACTACGCGGTGGAACGTTACTATCGGGACGCCAGGGTGTTCACCATCTACGAGGGAACCTCGGAAATCCAGCGCATTGTGATCGCCAACAATATTTTCAAGAGCAAGTTCCGCCAGTTATAGGACTTATGCCATAAACAGCGTCATTATTTGTCCCAGTAGTCGGTCAGCGGTAACTGCAAATAGAACTGCAAAAAATTAAAATGTATTTCCGCCGCCGTAAGCGACGGAAATACATTTTTTTTACGAAATCGATTGAATATAGAGTCAGGCTTATTGTTTAAAAAGAGGTCCAATTTTCGCTGCAGCCGGATAAGATTTATTACTCATATTTATCATTAATTGATCATCGGAGATTTGATAAATCATATAATAAACATCGCCAATTTGAAATGTCTTTTCTGGTAGAGCGGAGCCCTCCTTTAAAAGAACAGTAAACTGTATATGATTTAAATCTAAATCATACGAATCAATATTCATTACTACTTTGGCAGGCATATTACCTGTCATCTCAAAAGTAAATGTTGATTCCGTAAACGTCATAGATTCTGTATATCCCGTCGATTCAGCCGACCATGTCCCCAAGAATTCAGGCGTTGTTTGTTTAACCTTAACAAGAGGTCCAATTTCAGTTGCAGCCGGATAAGATGTATCACTCATACCTATCATTAATTGATTATCATCGGAGATTTGATAAAACATATAATAAACATCTCCAATTTGAATGTCAGATAGAGCGGCGCCCTCATTTGAAATAACAGTAAGCTGTATCTGATTTAAATTTTCGTCATACAAATCAATATCCATTTCTACTTTGGCAGCGACCGAACCTGTGATCTCAAAAGTAAGTGTTGATTCCGTAATCGTCATGCATTCGGTATTTTCCGGCGATGTAACCGTCCATGTCCCCAAGAATTTAGGCGTTTGTTTAACAAGTGGCCCAAAAAGAGTTGCGACCGGAGGGAAAAAGGGATTCATGCCGAGTTTCATTTCATTGCCTGAAATTTTATACTTTATATAAAGATCATCTCCCGCCTTAAGCATCTTCCCAGTAACACCTTCGGCTGAAGATATCATAATATGAATTTGCCTTGAAGATAGATCATATGACTCAATGGTTCCAATCGCTAGGCCACTCACTTTACCGTTGACCTGAAAACTGAAAGTTGTTTCCGTAAAACACATGGTTTCGCCTGTGGAATCATTCGTCCATGTTCCCACGAATTCAAGGTCAGGCGGATTACATCCCGTAGAAAATAATAATATTGTCAGAAACGGTACCAGAAAAAGATAGTTTAAAACTTTTCGGCTTTTCATTAAACATCTCCTTATATTATTGTTATAGTTAGATTCGGCAATTAAAAATGCTAATTAATTGCTTTTATAGTTGGACCGACAATTAAACATGCTAATTACTTAAATGTTGCACGAACCCTTAGGGTATCTTTGGTAATACGAAAAAATTCCATGACCGCCCTTTGTGGCTCTATTTACAAGCACAGCTGACAAAGTACCTCGTAGGCGGTGAAAAAAAGATTTATTTTCTTAGGTAAGAGGAACGAAAAAGGTAACCCCCTTAGCCATTGCAGCCCGAATTTTGAAAGTAATAAGCAAAAAATAGTTTAAGCTGAAATCGGTGAAGACCATAACTATCCGTTCATAGATAAAGCAAGCTTTCGTCCCAATCACCATACTTAAAAGTAGATCTTGTAACTTTTCATAGTGAAGCCTGAATGAAATTTTCATAATGAAGCACAGATGTCAAGAATATTCTTGAAAAAGCCTAAAACTAACGGAAGCGAGTACTATTGAGGAGCCCGGTACGGGAAAACTGCACCCTGGGATCTGTCCGGGGGGTGCCGGGTAACCGGTATGCCTACCGCAACACCCGCAATGCGCTTGACACCTGCTGGGGTGTGGATTATAATAGCTATAAAAATCCACATAATTGAGGTGCGCTGTGAGAACAATTCAGATGACCCTTGACGACGATCTTGTTAAATCCGTCGACCATGTTTCAAAGCTACTAAATACAAGTCGTTCAGCTTTCACAAGAAAGGCCCTTCGAGAGGCAATCGCCAAATATCACCTCGAACAATTGGAACATAAGCACCGAGAAGGTTATGAACGAAAACCGATTCTCGGTGATGAGTTCTCGGTTTGGGAGGCAGAACAGCATTGGGGTGATGAATGAAACATGGTGAAATACGGTGGTACAAATTTGCGCATCCAGACAAAAAAAGACCAGTTCTCATCTTGACCCGAAATTCTATTATAGATTATCTCGGTCAAGTAACAGTTGCCCCAATTACAAGCACAGTCCGTGAAATACCATCCGAGGTGTTTCTTTCCAAACCCGATGGTATGCCACGGGTTTGCGCCATTAATTGTGATCATTTGCACACTGTTTCAAAAGGAAAGATTGGGGCTTTGATTACATGCTTACCCCCATCCAAAATGATTGATGTTGGGCGGGCAATCCGTTTTGCACTCGAAATATGAAAAACAGGTCAGCCAATATCTATATGGCTGAGGATGTCAAGAGAAAACTGTATAGTTTTCCATATTGAGTGCCTTTTACTTTACTTCCGGCATACAGCATTTTCTCACAAACATCGGCAAGACCGATGCCGAGTTGATCGTCGTCATTTACAACTTGCCAAATTTCAAGGGCTACGCTGGATGATCGCCGACATGGCCACCGAGATCGGGGCGGCCCGGCAACTGAGCCTGTCCACTATGGTAGCTTAGGGTGCAGGAAAAAAATAATTCCCCAATCT
>JABDRH010000118.1 GCA_013041835.1 Desulfatitalea sp.
CTATTTAATGCGTGGGTCGGTACCGCCTCCGGCGCAATCGGGCGTATAACAGGTGTTGTCCAAAAACTCACATGACTCTTTGCATGACGGGCATTTTTCCGGCGGTCTATCGGCTTCCAACTCATAGCCGCAATTGCCGCATTTCCAGTTGGCCATGGAATAACTCCTTCATCCCTTAGATTGAGATTGACGCGGGACGCCCCCGTGGGACGGAGGATGTCCCGCCACTTTACATTCAATGGATCTGCTATCCTGCAAGACTACGACGCCTTCCAGTGTCCGTGCAGGTTGCAATACTCCCGGGCGGTGATGTTGGCCGCCGCTACCATGAACACAGCTTCGGGCGGTTGGCCGGGTTCGAGAAACTGACGGTATGCCTTGCCGTCGGCGATGATCTCGATCCACTCGATGTAATGCTTTTCTTCCATGGGGTGTGCCACGCTGCCCACTTTGATCTTAACGCCGCCGTCGATTTTTTCGATAACCGGTACATGCTTCTCTTTGGCCGCATCCACCGTATTCTCCTTCAAGCAGGTCATGGGTTGTCCGCAACAGACCAGCTCGCCGGCGCCAGCGTGCAATACTTCCACGATATTGCCGCATAATTCACACTTGTAGACTTCCAACCTTTCGGTCATCTTGATACCTCCATATAATTAGGGTTAGTCGATTACCAATTTTCTCCTAGCAATTCAAAATGGGCTTGCGGATGAGCGCAGGCCGGGCACATTTCAGGCGCCGCGACCGCTTCGTGCAGATATCCGCAGTTTCGGCAGCGCCATACGACGGATTGGGGGCGTTTGAAGACCGTGCCGGCCGTGATGTTGGCCGCCAGGTCGAGGTATCGTTTCTCGTGCTGCTTTTCGGCCACGGAAATGGCGTCCCAGACCATGGCGATGGCATCGAAACCCTCCTGCCGGGCAATTTTGGCAAAGCCCGGATACATTTCGGTATGCTCATAATGTTCACCGGCGGCGGAGGCCTTGAGATTATCGATGGTGGGTCCGATGACCCCGGCCGGGAAGGCGCCCACGATTTCTACTTCACCGCCTTCGAGGAATTTGAAAAAACGCTTGGCGTGCTCTTTTTCCTGGTTGGCCGTTTCTTCGAAGATGTCGGCGATCTGAATCAGTCCGTCCTTGCGGGCCTGACCGGCAAAGTAGGTGTAACGGTTGCGCGCTTGAGATTCTCCAGCAAATGAGGTTAACAAGTTTTTTTCGGTTTTGGATCCTTTCATTTGTGCCACGTCAATTCTCCTTTTTGTTTGTTGTTAGGTTCGGTGAGTTTCATAGCGGTGGCCTTTCCGGCGCAGCCGGATAGGGGGCGGTCCATCGCTCCGTTTTTTGATGCCGTTTTTTTTCTTCCTCTGCCATCCGCCACAACTTATAGGCCGAATCGCGCAGTATGCCATAAAGGATGCCGCACCCGGTGTCTTCCCGATCGGCATCACCCTGATCGGCCAGGCGGATCATTTCCTGGGTGATGCGGATGGTTCGTTGAAGGTTTCGATCGCAGGGTCTCAATGCCAAGTGTCTCTTTGGGGTGAACGCCAGTACACGCCGGCAAGCGGCGAAACGACTGACCACACTTAAATCAAAAGCCGTGCCAGTTGATGCCGTGGCATGGGTTGCGTCTGTAAAGCCGGCAACTTCCGTCCATTCAACGCGTTTCCATCGTATCGTATCTCGTCCTGGTGAATGCATCGTACCTGTTGTTTGATACACAAAAGCAGAATTGGCTGATGTTCACGGGCCCTCTTTTCACTTGAAAGCTGCTGAAATTTCATAATTAAACGATTGTATTGGGTTTGTACAATTGATTTCGACACACTTGTGTCTCACAATACATATTCGATTTGCACTGATGCTGATGGGAAAGCCATTGAGATTCGAGAATAGATGCTGTTTTCGTACGACACTTTCCAGTTACCACAGCGACTCTGGTTTCGCAAGCTGCATGCATAGGGCAATCAAATAGATTTTCTGTAAATTGTGTATGGGGGGGCATATCTATTGCATAAATTTTGAAAGGTGCGCCTGGCTGATAGTGCGCCGGCGTGCGGAGGCAGAAAGGAGACGTGCCATGCGCTTGGAGGATATAAAGAACGATTCCGAATTGATGAACGCCATCGACTGGGAGATGACCCCCGAGGAGGCGGTGCGGCTTTACCTGGAATGGGGCAACAACTGGGCCAGCGGCAACTACGTCATTCGGTCAAAACAGGATGAAACCTACTATTTTGCGATCAGTACCTGGAAAGCGTCGCCCGTCATTTACTTGATTCGACGTAATTCAGATGGGGCCGAGGAGTTGGCGACAATCGAGATGCCGCCCCCCGTCAAGGAGGTTTTTCTCAAGGAGAACGGTTCCTTGAAGGGTGTCTACGCAGTGGAGGGCGCTGTGAAGCAATGGCTGCGCAAAGAGCTGGCTTAGTAAGGTTCCGCGGGCAGCGCCAGGGATTGTTCGGCCAGTCGGCGTGCTTCGGCGTTGTCTGAACAATCGGGGCACAGGCCGACGAATTCGAGCCGGTGCCCCATGATGGTATAGACCGTCGCGCCGTATAACTCGTCTTCGAGGGTGTTTAGGGGCGCGATGGGGGCGTCGTCAATCCGGTCGCAATGCATGCATCGGATGTGATAATGCTTTTGGGGTACGCCGTCGTAGCGTTTCTGACTGCCGCTCAGCTCCAGGGTCTGAATTTCACCCAAGGCGGTGAGAATTTCAAGATTGCGGTAAACGGTTCCCAGGCTGATGCGGGGCAACCGTTTACGGACTATTCCGTATAGCGCATCGGCGGTGGGATGGATGTTGTTGCACCGCAACTCTTCTAATATAACCCGCCGCTGCTGGGTCATTCTCAGGCGTTCACAGCGTGTCGAATCTTTTTGGCCATTGCCGCTCATGGGCATCTTTCCCAAGGCGCCGTTTCCGGCGCCCCCTATTCCATTATCGCATTTAGCGTTCATCCAAAGGCACGAAACGGCACTCGTCCGGTCCGCAGTATTCGCCCACGTATTTGGATTGGGGTCGGTACAAGGTGGGCTTGGGTGCCGCGCCGGCATACTGCTCTTCGATCACGTGGGCTGTCCAGCCGGCCACACGGGATATGGCAAACAGCGGTGAAAACAAGTCGAGCGCAATACCCATGGCATAATACAATGACGCGCTGTAAAAATCCACATTCACGTAAATGTCGATGCCTTTGCGCGCTTTGAAAGCGGCCTTGCCTTCCTTTTCCAATACCGTCGAAATGTCATACCATTTGGTCTCACCGGCCAGTTCACCGGCGCGTTTGGCCATGGGGGCCAGAATGTGGGCCCTGGGATCATCGGTCTGATACACCGCATGGCCCAATCCCATGATCAGGCGCCCCTCGTCCAGCACGGTATTGATATACGCTTTGACCCGATCGACGGTATCGATCTCCTTGAGCATCTGCATGACACGCACATTGGCGCCGCCGTGCAGTTCGCCCGACAAGGAGCCGATGGCGGCCGAAACCGCCGCATACATGTGGGCGCGGGTGGAGGCCACCTCCCGGGCGGCAAAGGTCGAAGCGTTAAATGAGTGCTCGGCGTGCAGGACCAAGGCCACATCGAAAAAATGGACCAGGTCGCTGTCGGGTTTTTCACCGAACAGCATATAGAGAAAATTCTCCGCATGGTCCATGGCCGGGTCAGGGCTTACCGGTGTTTTGCCGGTGCGGATGCGCTCCCAAGCGGCCAGTACCGTGGCCAGCTTGGCAATGAGGCGCACCGCCTTGCGGACGGCCGCTTCTTTGTTCTGATCCGCCGCTTCGGGGTCATGGTTGGCCAGCATGGGCACCGCGGCCTGCAAAATGTCCATGGGAAGCGAATCGGACGGACAGGTTTTAAGGGCGTCAATCAATGCCCCCGGTATGTGACGTTCGGCTGTCAACTGCTGCTTGATGTGCTCCAGTTCCTCTTTATCAGGCAGTTTTTCGTGCAAAAGCAGGTGTACCACCTCTTCGAAACTGGTCCTGGCCGCCAGATCCGTCACCAGGTAGCCGCGATAAATCAACTTGCCCTCGGCTCCGATGACATCGCTCACCTTGGTGCTGGCCACCGTGACGCCTCGCAATCCGGTGTTCATGGTCGGTTTGCATTCTTCTTGCATTGATACCTCCTTTATTCACCAACGCATTCATGAAATACAGTGCGGTGTCTTGCTCCCGTGAAGTCGCCTCTTGCCTTCCGGCGGAGCCGGATAAGCATTTAGCCCTGAAATTGGTTACGATGCTTCGGTTGTAAATAACACATTTAAATGGTAATGACTATCAAAACAGATTCGCCCGGTGGGCTTGCGAAACATACAGAGTAGACTGCATATGCAGACAGTTAGGATTAAAAAAGGCTACCGGTTTCACATCGCCGGCTCACCGTCGGATATTTTGACCCGGCTGCCGGCGCCGGACCGGGTGGCCATCCTGCCGGAAACCATTCCGCACATCAAACCCCGCCTGAAGGTTTCGGTAGGCGACGCAGTTAAGATCGGATCGGTGCTGTTCACCGACAAGAACGACTCTCGCTTTCGATTTCTCTCACCGGGCGGCGGACGCATCGCCGACATTGAGTTCGGGCCCAGACGGGTGATCAAGGCCATCGTGGTGGATCGGCAAACCGATGATGAACCGGAGATCGAATTCCCGGTGGTCGACGAAAAGCAACTGAACCGCATCGCGCCTCGCCACCTGGCGGATCATATCGTGGACCGTGGCATGTGGTGGGTGTTTCGGGAACTGCCCTTTCGCAACTTGCCCAATCCCGACCTTATCCCACCTATGATTCTGGTGGGGCTGGATGCCCAGGAGCCGTTTCAGCCGTCTCCGGCGGTTTATCTCAAGGATGCCGAAACCGATTTCGCTTATGGGTTGAAAGTGCTCAACCGTCTGGCCGATCACCGTGTGGTGGTTCACACGGCCAAGTCGCTTCAAGCCCAGGTGGACACCGGTCGAAAGGTGCTGACCCATGTGATCAGCGGGTGCTATCCCAGCGATGACTCCGGTACGGTGCACTACCATATCAAGACCGGCAGGGATCAGAATCGCGCCTGGTTTATTACCGGCCAGGATCTGATCCTGCTTGCCCGCATGCTGCTTTTGGGCCGTTATCCGGTCGACCGGGTCATCTCGGTGGCCGGCAGCGCGGCGCCGGTGCGGCAACACTATCGGGCGCGCATGGGGGCCCCCTTGGCGCTGTTGGTTGATCCCGCTGAACTCAAGGGGGACGAACGGCTGGTGGTGGGCGGTCTGCTGCGCGGCTACGAGAGAGGCTCGGACGGCTATCTGGGCTTATATGAAACCGCTTTGAACATCGTGCCCCGTGGCGGGCCCGCGGAATTTCTTTCGCTGTTCAAACCCGGCTTTGCAAAGCCCAGCTACTCACGCACCTTTGCCTCCAAATTCAATCGCGCCCCAATGGTTTTCGACTGCAAACGCCATGGTGACCAACGGGCCTGCATCGCCTGCATGCACTGCGCGGATGTCTGCCCGGTGGATATGCTGCCCCAGATGGTCTATAAAGCCGTGTTGGCCCGTGAGGTGGAGGAGTATCTTGAACTGGGTCTGCTGGACTGCGTGGAGTGCGGCCTGTGCACCTATGTGTGCCCTTCCAAAATCGAGCTGCGACAGACGTTCGTTGAAACCAAGGCGGCCTATGCCAAAGAGCAGACTCAAAACCGCACGGTATAACCCGACGCCTTTGAAGCAGCGGTAAAGACGACCATGAATGTGATCCGCAAGTTTTTTGATGACCAGCGCAAACACTTCCAGGACGGTGGCCGCCTGGCGCCCTTGGAACCGTTTTACGAATCCATGGAACGGGTCTTGTTCGGCGCACCGGAACGAACCGACTTGCCTCCCCATCCCAGAGACGGCATCAGCGTCCAACGCTACATGATGCTGGTGATCGTCATGCTGCTGCCATGCTTGTTTTTCGGCATGTACAACGTAGGGTTGCAAGCCTATACGGCCGCCGGCGCGCCCCAGGATTTCTGGGCCATGCTGCTGTTCGGCGCCGGAAAGGTGATGCCCTGGTCATTATTTCCTACC
>JABDRH010000447.1 GCA_013041835.1 Desulfatitalea sp.
ACGCTGATCTGGATCATTTTCGGCAACATCTTCATGGGGGCGGTTCACGACCTGGGATCCATGGTGGTATCGCTTCGGAACCAGGGCAGAAGCATCGGGGAGGTGGCCGGCGGTTTGATCAACGCCAGGGTCCAGACCCTGTTGACGAACAGATTGCCGATGAGATGGAAATCACCCTATTGGATAAAAAAAATGCATAATTTCATCACCATTCCCTTCCCCGTGGTTGCTTACCGAGACCCTAAAACGGCTTATCCTAGCGCCCCAGAATGGCATCGACCTGCTCTTGGGAAAGTACCTGGGCCTCATAATTTCCCTCCCCAATGACGCCTTCGATATTCTTCACGTAAGCTCTCAAGTGGTTTTCAGAACCGGCCACAAGATGTTGGTACATGGTTTTAAGATTCACCTCATCGGTATAGGTCATGCCGCATTCATTGGCGTTGATGCCATTGTCGGTTTCGACGATGACCTTTGGGCACTCGATGATATCAATCATGTCGAGTTCCTCAATAAAGGCACCGACGTACCAGGCGTCGAGAAGACTTTGGGTACCCCAAGCCACCAGGGATTGAAATTTTTCGGTAAAATACCACCCATAATCGGCGCCGGTAAACACGCCGATGCTATCGGGCAGGTTATTGGCGTCGGGATTGGGATCTTCGATGTCGTATACGGCCAGCATGTCCCTGACCGTATCGGTATGTGTCTGCTCCGAAAACTCACCGATATTGGCGAAAACTTCCGATTCCGGGTAGATACTGGAAAGGGACAAATACACGTCCCGGGCCAGTTTTTCCTCTTCTCTCATGAAAATGAGGTGGGTCTCTTCTCCTATATCCAGGGTTTGGGCAAAACTGAGAATGGGAGCGACGAGTAACATGGTGACAAAGGTGAAGATTGAAAAGCGTTTTCTCATTGGCGGGCCTCCTTTTAAGATGTGATAGATTTTAAAAATGGCAGCTCACTGTAAATACTTTTAGAAAGATTAGGTGGTTACGTCAATATTTATGCGTGGGATAGAACCGAATGGTTAACAAAGACGCAAGCTGTCAATCACATGACAGCTATCGTTTGATCCTATACCTGACAACGTCCTTCAATCGATTCAAAAACACTGTAACCACTTTTTATTAAAGACTTTTCAAATGATCTGATACCCTTCTTCGTTCGATCGCCAAACGCTTCAAACACGTGGTATGCTTCTTGCTGCATTGCCATTTGATGAATCCGCAACTAGTCCATTTAGCGACGAAGGCGTCAAAAAGATCTCATATGACAGTTTCGTGCGCTTTGTGCCCTTCACGGTTGATCTATCATTTGGTTTCGTCACGGCTTTTTGCGATTCCACCGTTTTGGTATTCCGATAACCGTATGGGCGCAGGGAAAGACCTGCCTTGAAAAAAGGGACAGGAGTTCAATGCAATCCGCAAAACCCGCCACCGTCGATCGGTTGAACCAGGCCCTGGCGCTTCGCCATGCCGGGCGATCAGCCGATTTTCTGAGCCGGTGCCGGCAACTCGTCGAAGAGGTGCCAGAGGACGGTGATGCCTGGTTCCTCATGGCGGTGGCCGAGCACGAGCAGGGACGGCCGGCCCAGGCCGAAGCGGCGGTCACCCGGGCTATCCGGTTCAATGGGCACCAGCCGGCCTATGTCAACCTGCTGGGTATTCTGCTCATCGACACCGGGCGGCCGGCCGAGGCCGAAAACGTGTTGCGGCAGGCGCTTCAGGCAGCGCCCGATGCCGTCGACCTGCGCTGCAACCTGGGCCGCGCCCTGATGCATCTACGCTGCCTGGATGACGCCGAACTGTGTTTCAAACAGGTGCTGGCAGCCGATGCGCGCCACACCGCCGGCCTGGCCAACCTGGCGCTCCTGAATCAGTCCCGGGGGCGGCCGGCTGAAGCAGTGGACCTTTACCGCCGCGCTTTGGAAGCAGACCCCAATCAGCCTGATTGGCATGCCAACCTGGGCGCAGCGCTACTAAGCCGTGGGGACACCGAAGTTGCAGCCGATGCCTTTCGCCGTGCACTGGCGCTCACCCCCGGCCATCCGGTGGCAACCAAGGGGCTGGGTGTCGCCTGCAGCGCGAAGGGCGGATATGACGAGGCGATGCAGGTGTTGGAACCTTACGTGCAAAGCGCCCCGGAAGATGCCGAGGCGGTTGCGGCCCTGGCGCAGGTCTATCAGCACAGCGGCCGTTGGCAGGCCTACGCCGCCATCCTGCCACACTTGGCACGGCAAACCGAACAGGCCCTTGCCAACGGACAAACTCCTGCGGAACAGCCGCTGTTCAACATCAGCCGCACCGCCGACCCGGCCCTTAACCTGGCCGTGGCCCAGGCCTGGAGCCGGCAAATCGCCCGGCGCGCCCGAAAATCGGCCCTGCCGTTTACCCATCAGCGACCTTTTGGCCCGAGTGACAGCCGCCTGACCATCGGCTACCTCTCGGCCGATTTCCGCAGCCACGCGGTAGCGCATCAATTGGTATCGGTGTTCGAGCTGCACGACCGAAGCCGTTTTCGCATCTGCGGTTTTTCCGCCGGCAATGACGCCCTGGATGACTATGGCCGGCGCATCGCCGCGGCCTGCGACCATTTTCAGGAAATCGCCCATCTGGACGCCGGTGATGGTGCACGGGCCGTCCGCCAACAGGCCGTTGACGTCCTAGTGGACCTGACCGGCCACACCGATCGCAACCGGCTGGACATCTGCGCCCTGCGTCCCGCTCCGGTGCAGATCGGCTACCTGGGCTTTCTGGCTTCCAGCGGCGCCGACTTCATTGACTATATGATTGGCGATCCCGTGGTGATACCCGACGACCACCTGCCGCATTATAGTGAAGGGGTGATCCGCCTGGCCGGCTGCTACCAGGCCATCAGTCCCGCGCCCAAAGCTTCTCGCTCGTTTACCCGCCATCATGTCGATTTGCCGCCCGATGCCTTTGTCTTCTGCTGTTTCAATCAGCTTTATAAAATCGATGACGACTTGTTTCGGTGCTGGATGGCGATCCTGCGCCGCGTGCCGCAATCGGTGCTGTGGCTCTATGGTCCCGAAGCGGACATCGAAAGGCGTTTGCGGCAAGCCGCGGCGACGCTCGGAGTCCGGCCCGACCGGCTCGTGTTCGGCAAGAAACTGCCCCTGGCAGATCATCTGGTCAGGCTGCGCCTGGCAGATCTGGCCCTGGACACGCCCCGCTACAACGGCGGCGCCACCACGGCCAACGCGTTGACCGCCGGCGTACCGCTGATCACCGTGCCCGGCGGCCACTTCGTATCGCGCATGAGCGCCAGCCACTTGATCGCGTTGGGTTTGGAATCACTGGTGGCAAAGGATCTGGACCACTACGCCGGCCTGGCCGTGGATCTGGCCCAGTCGCCCGAGCGGCTGGCGGCAGTACGGCAGGCCCTGCGCCATGCGTTGGCGCAATCCCCGCTGCTGGACACGGCCGCCTTTGTCCGCAACCTGGAACAGGTCTACCAGGCCGTCTGGCAGCGGCACTGCGCCGGCCGGCCGGCTGAGCACATCAATATGGTATAGTTTTTTAATTCAGGGAGGTTGAGCGATCGATACCATGAATGAACGCGAAAAATACCTGAGCATCTATCAGGGAGCGCTTTCCGACGTATACCAGCGCCTCGACCCGCGCGGCCAGGTGGACGGCGGCTACGGGCGGGCCTGCTGGGGCGAAGGCATCCTGCCGGCCATGGCCCAATGGCAAGTGCAATCC
>JABDRH010000449.1 GCA_013041835.1 Desulfatitalea sp.
CCTCTAAATTTAAGCCCCTAAATGTTCAATGGTCACTTTTATCCATCCAACACCGTCTTATCGCCGGGGACTTACAACCGGGTTAAAGTATCAAACGCCGGTATTGACCCTCGGTCTTTCTGTGTCGCGATCAGCCTTATTTCACTGCCGACGTCAAACAGCTTTTGCTTTCACCGAATTCGGCGCCCACAGTTTCGCCCATGGTTTGGCCTGTTCCAGTTCATAGGCCAGTTCAAACAGGGTCTTCTCATCGCCGGCTTTTGCAACGAAATGGCTGCCTATGGGTAATCCGTTTGAACTCATACCGAGCGGCACCGACATGGCCGGCAGGCCCAGGGCGTTTTCAATGGGAAGATGTGCCAGATAGTCGAATACGCGTCGAGATATCACCTCATAGTCCCGGGTCGGATCGAACAGATACCCCAGTTCCGTCGGTGGTGTGGTCAACACCGGCGTAAGTATAAGATCCAAGGACTGCATCCAGTGTGCCACTTTCATACCCGCGGTATCCATGTATTTGTGCCCCTTTTCGATGGCATCACTTCCCAACGAACGGCCTTTTGCTTCGAAGTCGATGGTGAAACGTTCCAGAAGCCCCGATTCGGCAGCCGGCTTTCCTGTTTTGGCTTTCGCTGCAGCAACGAGCTTTGAAATTTTTTCTGAAAAAATGGCGAGAAAACTTGTTTCAAACTCGACACCATCGATCGGGTATTCTGTTTTTACAGCCGTGTGCCCCAGGCTCTCACACAGCTTTGCCGTGGTTTCAATGACCTTCTGCACGTCCTGGTGAGGTTTCTTGCCAAAATGGTCGCTGATGCATAAGCCGATTTTCAACCGGCGCTTGCTGGGTCCGGTTACGAATTCAACCGGTTTAAAAGGGGCATCCGGAGATCTGTCCTGGGTAACCGAAAACAGCAATGCACTGTCGCGTACGCTACGGCTCACACAATTGTCCACCATATACTCGGTCTGATCGGAGGAACCAGGGAGCATTCTCCGGCGGCTGGGTTTCAGCCCGAATAAACCGCAGCAGGACGCAGGGATGCGGATGGAACCGCCACCATCGGAGGCGTGCGCAACCGGCAGATACCCCGCTGCCACCGCGGCTGCGGCCCCTCCACTGGAACCACCGACGGAAAACCCCAAGTCCCAGGGATTATGGCAAGCACCGAGAAACGTGGATTCGGTGGAGGGGATCAGCCCCACCTCCGGCATATTGGTTTTGCCGATTATAATCAGGCCGGCTGCTTCTTGGGCCTTGACCATAGGTGCAGACACGGTGGGGATATTCTCCTTATAGAAGGCTGAGCCGTTGCTTGTTCGAACGCCCGCAATATCGATGTTGTCTTTGAGCAGGAAAGGCACACCGGCCAACGGTGCTTCCAGATCGACTTTCTCGGCGGCTTCCAGAGCCTGTTCGAATGTCCGGGTGACAACCGCATTGATTTTTCCGTCCAAGGCTTCAATCCGCCTGATTGTGGCCTCGACCAATTCCTTTGGCGTGACCTGCTTGGTGCGAACAAGCTCCGCAAGTCCTATGGCATCATAATTCAACAGAGAGTCCGTTGGTGTTTGGGCCAGGGCGGGCCGTATCCAGGAAGGAGTCGCAAGAAACGCGATCCCCAGACAAGTGCCTTGTACAAATTCGCGGCGATTCATTGTTATACTTTTTTCTTTCCTGTTCTTATTCATAGCGTAATCCCTTTTCCCATTTGCTTGTTGTCATTTTCCCGCCAGCATCTTCGCTGCGGCACGCATATAGGCCGGGAGCTTGATCTCGCCGTAGGGCGGCACATATGGCGTGGCGGAGAACATGACCGCGACGAAGTCGCGTTCCGGGTCGATATAGATGCCCTGGCCTGTGTTGCCGTGCTTGTAGAGGGCGCCGTCCCCGAAGATGAAATCGAACTGGTAGGCGCCCTTGACCGGCTTTTCGGCAAACAGACCGAGCGCCTGTTTTTCCTTGGCGCCGCCCTTGAAGGTTTCGGGATCACCGCTGGTCCGGATCAGATCGAGGATTGGCTTGGTGACAACCTGTGTATCGGAGACCACCTGCCAGCTCGGCGTCCACAGAAGAGCGTAGCGGGCCATGTCCGGCAGCGTGGTGGAAATCATGCCAAAGTTCAGGGCCTGACCATCCGGCGCCAGATTGAGCAGCAAGGGCATGCGGGCCTTTAAGTGGCCCCAGATTTCCTGCCCGATGACATCGGAGACCCGAATCCCGGTGACACCCTCAATGACCAGGCCGAGAACCTGTGTGTTGAGCGAGGAATAACGGAACCGGTCTCCCGGCCCCTCGCCCTTCAACGGCTCTGCTTCGCGCAGGACCTGAAGCCAGTCCTCGATCTCGACGCTGCGATCAGGGCTGCCGAATGCGGCAAAGACAAAACGGACGAACATTGACTTGGGGTTCAGGATCGCTTCGTTGTTCTCTTCCGTGTCGAGTCCGGTGGTGTGGTTGATCAGGTCTATCACCCTGACCTTGTCCCAGGCCGTGCCGGCAAGCGCCTTGACATAGTGCGTAACAGAAGCGGCGGGATCGATCTTACCTTCGGCCACGAACTTGGCCGATAAAAGGCCGGTGAACGTTTTGGACGCCGAGGCCCAGAAGTGAACCTGGGTCGGCAGCATGCCGGGATAGGCCTCGTAGACGACCCTGCCTTTGTGCAGCATCATCACGCCCTGATGGCGGAACGTCGGATGGACGATATAGTCCTTGAGTTTCAGGGAACCTTCGCTGTCCGTGGTGATGGTGATCTGGCCGATGCGCGGATCAATGGCATAGTCAAGCGGTTTGTACGCCGTGTTCGGCGCGACAAAATCAGTCCGCATCACCGAGCTTAAGTTCTGAAGATAGTAGAGCGTATGATCGCCGCCCATCTGGGCATGGAAGCTGTTGAAGGCTTTCTGCGCCCCGGCGACAAATTCCTTGGGGAACGGCTTTTTCGCAGCCTCCACCGGCAGCGTCACTCTGGCTCCCGGAACGTTCAGGGCATTTTCTACTGGAGACTCCTGGCTTAATGCCTGGGTGCCGAGGAACAGCACCGTCGAAATAGCGATTAAAATCATTACCGTTTTGTTTCCCATGGGGTTTTTCCTTTGTATATGATGAAAGTGATAGCTTTATTTTTTCCGGAATACCTGTTTAACGATCTCCCGCGCATAGGCGTGGACCCACAAAGTACTTTTGTAAGACGCTGAAAAATAAACAACGACGGTGTCGGTCTCGGGTGAAACATACAGACATTGTCCTCCCCGGCCGGATTTGTAGAGATCGCCGTCGGGAAAAACAGCATCCCACTGGTAGGATGCGCCCATGTCCAGATTTCCGAAATGCGCGATCATCCGGTCACCCAGGTTACCGGAATACTGTTCCACTTTTGCGGTGGCGTAAATCTTTGGCAAATAATCTTTGCCGACAATATTTTCCTTCGCGACAACGTTCCAGCTCGGTGTATAAAGCATGCCGTATCGGGCCAGATCACGCAGGCGAGATGAGAAAATGCCAAAAGCAGAGGGCTCTCCTGAAGGAGAAAGACCCAGTTCCGCATCGCCTTCCATCCCTGTCTTGCTCCAGACCATTTCAGTCATAAGATCATGAAAAGGTTTTTTGGTGATCTTCTCGGCTATCATCACCATCATCATCGTGTTCATCGACGAATATTCGAAGCGTTGCCCGGGCTCGCGCAGCTTCTTGACGGAGTTCATCGCGTCAAAGAAGGACGCGCCCTTCGGGATCCCCGAGGCTCCGGCAAATATGGCGTAAAACAGCGTCATGGGATGTTTGGGGTCGCCAACCTCTGCCTCGAGGATATCCAACCCCGAGCGCTGGTGGAGGACGTCAGCAACTTGAATATGTTCCCATGCCGTATCCCTGAATTGGGGCATGTAGTGACCAACGGTCTGGTTGAGTTCAAGCTTGCCCTCTTTCTCCAGAAGGTAAGAGACGAGCCCCACCACTGATTTGGCAGCGGACGCCCAGATGTGATTATCCCAGGGACGGATACCGATGTAATTCTCGTAGACGAGTTTGCCCTTGTGCACTACGGCAATGGCGCGGATTCGGGAGCGCTGGTCCTTCATCATTTCACGCAACGTCATGGCGCCCAGATCGGTTGTCGCAATAACATCTTCGATCTCAGGCACAGGCGCGCTTTCGAGTTTCGCAATCGGCCCGTCACGGTGAACGATGGCCGTTGGCAGCAGTTCTGAGAGATGTGCGATGGCATAAGCGCCGTCATCCTCACCGTCGGTTAACGTGTTATTATTATATTCCAGGCGGTACTTCCGGGTTTCTTCGGCAGACCAGCCATTGCGCCAGGTGGTCATCGGTTTGAGATGTTCGGGAACGGTGTAGGCGCTTTCCGCTGCGAAACCGATAGCAGCACCCAGAAAGATAAGAACTGCCGTGGTTGTCAAAATTGCGTGTTTCATCATTTCCTCCCTTTGAATACGGTGTCAAACTCGTTTTGACTGAAATTATTGTCTATTTTTTCAGATATTTATCAAGAAACCCGATGACTCTGTCACCGAGCGACATCCGCGTTCCGTCATCGGCCAGCGATACCCCGTTGTGGGGGTAGAAATGCATGTAGCCCGGCATCCAGCCGAGGGTGAACTCGGTGTCGGCCTTGCGAAGCATGGTGACCATGCCCGGCCCGGTGACCAGCAGCGGCGCATCGTCATATTGCGAGAAATGCAGCAGCACGGCCGGGAGGTCCGTTCGTTTGGTGACATAGCCCTTGTCGAACAGAATATCCGGCGTGGAGAGCGGGAATATCGCCTTGAGCGGTGATTTCAGCCCGAGCCCGACGCTGGCGGTGATCCCGGCGCCGGCCGAGTGACCGCCCATACCGATCCGCTGCGGGTCAACGTTCAGTTCTCCGGCGTGCTTGACGATGTAATCGAGCGCGAGAGCGGCATCCTCGACACCGGACATGTAAGCGTTCCAGACCAGGCCCATGGCCTCGTCGTTGTATTCGAGCATCGACAGACCAAGGCCCGCCCGGGCGCGCGCGAATCCCACCATCAGGTCTTCTTTAACAACGGACCGGATGTCGGTGACAGTGTGCTCTTTCCCGGGCACGAACCGGGTGATCGGATTTTGCGGCGCGAGACGGTATTCGATAACGAACACCTTATAACCTGCAGCGGCAAGAAGGCGCGCCCAGTCCTCAGGGGTCGAATGGACGGCGCCGCCCAGTTTGTAGGGAGGATTCCGGGGGCCTCCACGGTGCCAGGCGCCCCCATGGACATACACCACCGCCGGCCAGGGGCCGTCGCCCGCCGCGGTCGGCGTGTAGACGTCCATCTTAAGGTCGCGCATCACCTCGGCGCCTTTGGGCGCAACGCGCCCCTGGCCGTAAACGACATCGAGTTGAAGCTTGTAGCCGAATGTCGGGTCGCCTTGCGCGCTCGCCTGTGGCTGAACCGATAAAATGGAAAAAATAACTCCCGCGATCAAATAGAAAGACCGAAGCTTCATAATATTTTTCCTTGTTGAGTTTGTTTTACCGGTAGAGCAATCTTCCTGAAGGGTCTCTTTGCAGATTTCTCCACAGGATACCGGATAGCCTGATTATTTCTTCCGAAATACCTGTTTGACGATCTCACGGGCATACGTAAACACGAACAGCGTGTTGTTGTACGCGGAGGAGAAGAAGACCACGACGGTATCCGTCTCTGGTGAAACGTAAAGGCATTGACCCAGGCGGCCCGACTTGAAGAGGTCGCCGTCCGGGAATACCGCATCCCACTGGTATGACTCTCCCATTTTTATGTTGCCGAAGACTTTTATCATCCGGTCGCCGATGTTATTGCCCGGAAAAATCTCGGGTCTGGACGCGGCGTAGACCTTTGACAGATAATTTTCCGATACCACGCGTTCTTTAGAGACTACGTTCCAGCTTGACGTGTATAGCATGCCGTAGCGCGCCATGTCCCGCAGGCGCGAGCTGAACATGCCCTGAATCTGAGCTTCTCCGCTTGGGGAAAGGGCCAGCAGGCCATCACCTTCCATGCCTGCCTTGCGCCAGATCCGTTCGGTGATCAGGTCGTGGACAGGCTTGTGGGTGATTCTTTCTATGATGGTCCCCACGACGTAGGTATTGACTGAGGAATACTCGAACACCTCTCCCGGTTCAGCGAGCTTGGTGGCCATTTTCACCGCGTCCATCAGGGATGCGTCCTTGGCCAATCCACTCGTCCCGGTCATGATGGCGTAAAAGTACGTGATCGGGTGCCCCTGTTTTCCGACGTTGCCTTCGCCGATGTCGAGCCCGGAGCGATGGTGCAGGGCCGCTTTAACAGGCACCTTGTCCCAGTTGGTTCCCTTCAGCTCTGGCAGGTAGGTGGGGACCGGCGCAGACAGATCAAGCAGGCCTTCTTCCGCCACCTGGTGCGCCAGAAGTCCGGCGATGGTTTTCGATGAAGAGACCCAGAGGTGATTTTCCCAGGGCCGGATACCCATATATTTTTCAAAGGCCAGCTTCCCCTTGTGAACGACGGCAATGGCCTTGAATCTCGCGCGTGGATCTTTCATCATCTCGCCCAACGTCATGGTCCCCAAAGGCGTCGTCGCAACCACATTTGCGATCTGCGGCATCGGCGCGCTTTCCAGCACAGACACAGGTCCATCGCGATGCACCGTGGCAGTCGGCAGTATCTCGGAGAGATGTCTGGCGCCATAGGAGCCCACATCATCGGCTGCCAATCCCGCCTCGCCAGTATAGGCCCTGCGGAAATATAGGGTCTCTTCTTCCGAATAGCCGTCTTTCCATTTCCAAACCGGGTTAAGCGCCGCGGGGATCGTATACGCCTTGTCAAGTTTGGATGCTGCTTCAGCGAACGCGGCTTCTGATAGAATAGTAAAAACCAGGGTTACTCCAATTGAAAGTGCGATCATAAAGCGAAATTTCATTTCCTGTCTCCTTCTTGTTTTTCCCTCAATAGGCAGACGTTCTTCGAATTCAATCATGGTGGAGTGCGGCGCCAGGTATTGCTCGCGGGTACTACCCCTTAGGGCCCGCGCATGAATAACTTCACATTTTCATGCGCCGATCCATCTCACCCGGCTGTATTTTTGTGCCTTGCCGGGTGAGCGCCTCAACACCTAAAAATGTAAATTTATTTTTGCGCGAACCCTTAAAGCGACGCGGAAATAGCCTCCGAGGCTGGCACTTGACGTCCAAGGGCCTTGAATCCTGTATGGGATGAAGAAAAAGCGAGTCCAAATCCGACGCCATTTCGGTCTATTTGTTTCTTTCTCATCCCCAAGCCGGCGCATAGCCGCCTTTCGATGACATCAGATCATATTTTCCAGATTGACAAGGTCATTTTTGTTTCTTTTTGGTTGTATATACGTCAGACTTGCATTGCAAGTCCGATTTGGTATTTTGATTGTCAACTGATATTGTACTATTTTGATTTTTTTTATCCGGTATCCATCGTGACTTCTATACATGCAACACCTTAACGAAACAGGCGAATCCACTATGAGAAAGATATTGAAGGCGCTTTGGTTCCAGGTTCTTGTGGCAATGATGTTGGGGTTGAGCTGCGGGCTACTGCTTTCGCCGTCCGGTCTGGGTTTGCTTTCCGAAGGGGCGGCCGAGCTGGCGGCCCCCTGGATTGCCCTGCCCGGCAATCTGTTTCTGGCCTTGATCAAGATGGTGGTGATACCCTTGGTGCTCTCCTCCATCGTCCTGGGTATCGCCGGGTCGGAGGACACCCGGTTTTTGAAAAAAGTATCCCTGCGCATCTTTCCCTATTTTATCGCCACCACGGTCGCGGCCACCAGCCTCGGGATCGGCATGGCGCTGTTGATCCGGCCTGGTGATTTTATCGATTCGGCCTTGATCGCCGATGTCATGGAAGGCAGCCCCGCCGTCCATGCCGGCGACGGCGAAGCCGTGACGGCAGTGCACCTTACCGATCGATTGATCAACCTGATTCCCACCAATTATCTGCAATCCGCCCTGGATCAAGATATGCTGGCCACCGTGATTCTAGCGCTTTTTATAGGCACGGCCATGGCGGCCATCGCGCAGGAGCGCATGAGACCGATGTTCCAACTGGTCGGCGCGGTCCAGGATATCGCCCTGCAGGTCATCGGCTGGGCCATGAAGCTGGCCCCCATCGCCGTTTTTGCCCTGATCTGCAATATCACCCTGCGTATTGGGATAGGCGCCATTGCCGGCATGGCCGCCTACATGGGCACCGTGTTGGCCGGTTTGCTGCTGCTGCTCGGGTTCTACCTTGTCATCGTGCGGGTCCTGGGCAAGATGTCTCCCTTGCGGTTTCTCAAGGGGATCGGAGGCGTTCAACTGCTGGCCTTTTCCACCTCCAGTTCGGCCGCCACCATGCCCCTGGCCATGAGCACGGCCCAAGAGCGCCTGAAGGTGAAGGGGCCCATAGCGCGGTTCATCATTCCCCTGGGCGCCACCATCAAC
>JABDRH010000122.1 GCA_013041835.1 Desulfatitalea sp.
GGTCGATACGCACCGCCTTGGAAGACAGATATGGCACCACGTTCCTCGGAAACAACGAAAACCAAGGCATCGGCCTTTTCAGCCAGCCCCATGGCGGCATGGTGACGGGTACCGAGCTGTTCCGGCAGTTTGGCAGATTCGGAAATGGGCAAACGCACGCCAAACCTTGCAAAGCGCCCCTTTTGCACGATCAGCGCGCCATCGTGCCCAGGCGAATGTGGATCGAAAATGCTCATCATTAAAGGGAAGCTAGGAGCGGCATCCAAGTTAAAACCACCCCCTGACCACTCATCGATGGGCTCCTTGCCGGGCAGCACGACAATAGCGCCCTGGCGCTGTTCAGCCATGGCGATCAATCCCTGAGCAATGATGCCGGCCAGCTCATCGCCGGCGTCTGCAGCCGCCACACGTCGCATGGAGGCCGTACGTTCCAAAAACTTGCGCAGCTCCGGCTGAAAAATGACGATCAGCGCAATCACGGCAACGGGACTTAAGTTGCTGTATATCCATTCAATGCCGCGCAGATTGAGCAAGTTGGCCAGGAAAAAAAACACCATGGCCACCAAGATGCCGCTGACGATCTTCCATGTCCCCAGCCGCAGCAGTGTTTGATAGAGAAAGAGCATGCCCGCGGCGATGAGCAAGATGTCCACGGCCGCCCTCAGGCTGAACAACTCCTTTGCCAGGAGAACAAAACTTAGCGTATCCATGTGTTCGTATTCCTGAATGCCGGCGCCATGCCCCGGCAACCTGTGTCATGGATTGGGACTCCATAAATCATCCATGGAGAGCCCGCAGGGCGATATGGGGCAATAAAACCGAGGACCATCCATGCCGTGAAACCCTGCTTGATGACTCATCATGCTTTTATCGATCCCACAAGTTCCTTCACCGATCCGATCTTGTTCTCACGCAGATAATTTTCAATGCCGCCGATGATCTGCATGGTGCAGCGCGGGTTGATGAAATTGGCGGTCCCCACCTGGATTGCCGATGCCCCGGCGATGATGAATTCCAGGGCGTCCTCGGCGGTCATGATGCCGCCGACACCGATGATGGGCAAATTTACGGCCCGAGCCGCTTGCCAAACCATTCGCAGGGCTACGGGTTTTATGGCGGGGCCCGATAGACCCCCGGTGATATTGGCGAGTCGGGGCCGCCGACTGCGGATGTCGATGGCCATACCGGTGATCGTGTTGATCAGGGAAAGGGCATCGGCGCCGCCGGCGGCCACGCTTTGGGCGATTTGAGCGATATCGGTGACATTGGGCGAAAGCTTGACCATGAGATGCCGCTCGAATCTGGCGCGAACCGCCTCGGTGACCTGACGGGCGGTGACCGGATCGGCGCCGAAGGCCACCCCGCCCTTTTTTACATTGGGACAGGAGATGTTCACCTCAATTCCGGCCACGGTGTCGATCTCATTCAACCGCTCGGCCAGTTCGGCATAGGCGGGGATGTCTGGGCCGTAAATATTGGCGATCACCGGCGCATCCAAGCCGGCCAGGAAGGGTAGTTTCTCCCGGATGAATGCCTCCAGGCCGACATTTTCAAGTCCGATGGCATTGAGCATGCCGCATGGGGTTTCGACAATGCGCGGTGGCGGATTGCCGTGTGTGGGGCGTATCGACAGCCCTTTGACGATGATGCCCCCCAAGCAATCAAGGGGCAGGAGCAATTCGAACTCCCTGGCGTAGCCGAAAGTGCCAGAAGCGGTCATCACCGGATTCTTTAGGATCAAGCCGCCGATGTCGGTGGTCAAGTCGGGTGAGGTCATGTTTCTCCAGGGCAAGCCGATGCATCGGCGCACCCTGCCGAAATTCGCCTTGCAAGGGTTAAACGAACTATTGATAAAGACGAACTCTTTATAAACTAGCCTGGAAATTAATCAAGCCATTGCCGGTATAAAGTTATGGGCGGCAGGGGCGATAATGAGAGTGCAGCCTCCCTAATGATCCTGGGAGCACCATGAGAAAGGTGCAATTGATCAATGAAACGACTCAAAGGTTCCTCGTCAGCCGCCAGTATGGATGCCAAATCTTTATTGGCGGAGGCTGACCTGCTCAAGGCGCGTTGCGATATGTTCCAAACCAGCATCGCTGCGTTGATGCACTTTTTGAAGGCCTTCGCCCTGGATGTCGCCGAAATTCGCTCAGATCGCTTCAAGGAGCAGATCCAGCAATTGGCCGAACGCTTTCAAGAGGCCGAGAAGCCCAAACGGTTGGCGCTCGAATTTGAAGATGAAAAAGAAAAAATTCTGAATTTCATCGAATGCCAGCAAACCTATATCAAGGATCGTGAAACCGAACTGCGCGATATCATCGACCTGCTCACCAAAGCCATGGCCAATCTGAATGTTGAAAATCGTGAATTTTATCAACGCATCAACGAGCAAAGCGAAAAAATAATCGAAATCAGCCACTTGGATGATATCAAAAGAATTAAGAATGCGCTCAAGCTTGAGGTTGATCAAATGCGCGAGATCGTCAACTTGAAGCAGGATCAGGAGCACCGTCAGATCCGTCTGCTGGCCGGCCAGGTTCAGAGCCTGCAATCCGAACTGGAGCAGGCGCGCAGCAAGGCCATGACCGATGGCCTGACCGGCATTTACAACCGGCAGGCGCTGAATGATTATCTGGCAGAACGTATCGAGCGCAATCAGGTGATGAACTCCGATTTGAGTTTGATGATGATCGATATCGACGATTTCAAGAAAATCAATGATAAATATGGTCACCTTATTGGCGACAGGGTGCTGATGGCCGTGGCCCAGAAATGTAAAAACGCGATCCGCGGCGATGATTTTCTGGCGCGATACGGGGGTGAGGAATTTACTATTGTACTGGAATGCGC